>JADGNL010000015.1 GCA_017883495.1 Methanomicrobiales archaeon
CCGAACGTGACCGACGCGATGCATCGGACGGGTGCGATGATCGGCGTGGTCGCGCTCTCGCCGGGGCTGCGGATGGCCGGGCCGGCCGTGACGGTCCAGACGTTTGCCGGCGACTGGGCAAAACCGGTCGAGGCGATCGACGTGTCCCGGCCCGGGGACGTGCTCGTGATCAACAACGACGGCGGCACGCACGTCTCGCCGTGGGGCGAGCTCGCGACCCTCTCCGCGCAGAATCGGGGAATCGCCGGCGTCGTGATCGACGGCTCGGCCCGCGACGTGGACGACATCCGGCGCATGAACGTCCCGCTCTTCTGCCGCGGCACCTGCCCGAACGCGGGCGAGCCGAAGGGCTTCGGCGAGATCAACACCGAGATCCGGTGCGCGGGCCAGGTCGTGCGGCCCGGTGACTGGATCGTCGGCGACGAGAGCGGCGTGGTCGTGGTCCCGCGCGAGCGAGCGTACGAGGTCGCGCGCCGGGCAGTCATGGTGCGGGAGACCGAGGAGCGGATCCGCGAGGAGATCCGCCGCGGCTCCACGCTCGCGGCGGTCTCCGAGCTCCTCAAGTGGGAGAAGCGGCGCGGTTCAGGCGAAGGCCGATGACGGGATCAGGTCCTTGCCAGCGGCCGTGATCGCCGCGATCGCGGCCTCGGGCCGGTCCACGCGAAGGATCAGCACGGCCCCTTCCGGCCCGCTGTAGGCGTAGCTGTACTCGATGTTGATCCCGGCCTCGCCGAGCAGGCGCGCGACCTCGTACAGCCCGCCGGGCTCATCGCGCATCCGGACCGCGATCACGTCCGTGAACGCGACGTTGAAGCCGTCCTTCGTCAGGCGGTCGTGCGCGCGGACGGGGTGATCGACGAGCGCGCGGACCACGCCGAACCCGCTCGCTTCGGCGATCGAGAACGCGAAGATGTTGACGCGCTCCTCCTCGAGCGCGTGCGCGATCGCGGCCAGCCGGCCGGGCCGGTTCTCGGAGAAGACCGAGATCTGCCGGATGATAAACTCGTTTGCTGCCATCAGAGCACCCTCCTGTCGATCACTCGTTTCGCTTTTCCCTCGAACCGCGGGAGCGAGCCGGGCTCGACGAGCTCGACGTCGACCGCGACGTTGAGCGAGTTCCTCAGTTTGTGCGCGACGCCGCGCTGGATCTGCATGAGGTCCGCGATCTTGTCCGAGAAGGCCTCCTTCCGGACCTCGACCCGGACGAGCATCTCGTCGAGCGCGCCCTTCCGGTCGACCACGATCTGGAAATGTTCGCCGACCTCGGGGATCTCGAGAAGTGCGTGCTCGATCTGGCTCGGGAAGACATTGATCCCGCGGATGATCAGCATGTCGTCGACCCGTCCCGTGATCCGCTCGATCCGCGGGTGAGCCCGGCCGCAGGGGCAGTCCTCGTCGATGATCGAGGTGATATCCCCGATGCGGTACCGGCACATGGGAAGCGCCTCCTTCTGGAGCATGGTGATCACGAGTTCGCCGCGCTCGCCCGGGCCGAGCGGCTCGCCGCTCTCGGGATCGATCACCTCGATGTATGCGAGGTCGCGCCAGACGTGGATCCCGCGCTGCTCGGCGCACTCGGTGAACATGGGCCCCGAGAGCTCGCTCGTGCCGTAGATGTCGTAGGCTTTGATCCCGAGCCGCTCCTGGATGTGCCGCCGCATCTGCTCGGACCAGGGCTCGGCCCCGAGGATGCCCGTCCGGAGCGCGGTGTCGCGCCCGAGGTTGATCCCCATCTTCTCCGCCACCTCGCCGATGTGGAGCAGGTACGACGGCGTGCAGGCGATCGCGGTCGCCCCGAGGTCCTGCATCAGCTCGACCTGCCGCTCGGTGTTCCCGACCGAGGTCGGGAGCACGGTCGCGCCGATCCGCTCGGCCCCGTAGTGGGCGCCGAGGCCGCCCGTGAAGAGGCCGTAGCCGTAGCTGACCTGGATCACGTCGCCGCGCCCGAGCCCGATCGAGGTGAAGGCGCGGGCGAGGGACTCGGTCCAGAGCTCGATATCCTTCTCCGTGTACCCGACGACGGTCGGCTTGCCCGTCGTCCCCGAGGAGACGTGGTAGCGGACCAGCTCCTCGCGCGGGACGGTGAAGAGCCCGGTGGGGTAGGTGTCCCGGAGGTCCCGTTTGTACATGAACGGCAGCTTCCGGACGTCCTCGAGGGACCGAATGTCGTCGGGGTGGACGTTCGCCTCGCGCATGCGCGCATGGTACAGCGGCGAAAATGCGTACAGCCGGTAGGCGAGCGTCTTCGCGAGCCGGTACTGGAGCCGGTCGAGCTCGGCCGCCGGCATCTCCTCGAACCGCGGGTTCCAGGGGCTCACAGGTTTCCCCTCCTGTCGACGACCCGCTTCGCCTTGCCCTCGAACCGCGGCAGGCTTCCCGGCTCGACCAGGCGGACATGGGTCCGGAGCTCGAGGGCGTCGCGGAGAGCCCGGACGATCTTCGCCTGGAGGCGCGCGAGGTCGGCGAGCTCGCCCGAGAAGTACTGCCGCTTGATCTCGACCTCGATCGTCATCTCGTCGAGGTGGCGTTCGTCCCGATCGACGTAGACCATGAACTGGTCGCCGACCTCGGGCAGGGCCATCAGCACGTGCTCGATCTGGCTCGGGAAGACGTTGATCCCACGGATGATCAGCATGTCGTCGACGCGCCCGGAGAACCGGGCGACGCGCTGGGTCCGGCCGCAGGGGCAGTCGTCCTCGAGGAGCATGGTGATGTCGCCGGTCCGGTACCGGAGGAGCGGCATGGCCTCCTTCACGAGTGGGGTCACGACGAGTTCGCCGCGCTCGCCCGGTCCGATGGGCTCGCCCGTGGCCGGGTCGACGATCTCGACCAGGTAACTGTCGTGCCAGATGTGCAGGCCGTCCTGTTCCTGGCACTCGAACGCGACGCCGGGACCGTAGAGCTCGGAGAGGCCGTAACTGTCGAACGCCGTCACCCCGAGCCGGTCCTGGAGTTCCGTCCGCGTCGCGTCAGACCAGGGCTCGGCGCCGAACATGCCGACCCTGAGCGAGGGGAGGTCCGAGCCCATCTCCTCGGCCACCTCGGCGAGGTGCATCGCGTACGACGGCGTGCAGTGAAGCGCGGTCACGCCGAAGTCGTCGATCATCTCGATCTGCCGCCTGGTATTGCCCGTGCCGGCCGGCACGGTGGTCATGCCGACCTTCTCGGCCCCGTAGTGGAACCCCAGCCCGCCGGTGAACATGCCGTAGTTGACAGAGTTCTGAAAGACGTCGTCGGCCGTGAGACCGACCATGGTCATGTTCCGCGCGATCAGGTCGGACCAATGGTCGAGATCGCCCGCCGTGTACCCGACGACGGTCGGCTTGCCCGTCGTTCCCGAGGTCGTGTGGATCCGGATCACCTTATTGCGGGGCACGGCGAAGAACCCGAAGGGATAGCCGTCGCGCAGGTCCTGCTTCTTCGTGAACGGGAGCTTCCGCACGTCGTCGAGCGTCCGGGTCTCCTCGGGGCGGATACCCTCCCGGGCCAGCAGCTCCCGGTAGAACGGGACGTTCCCGACCCGTTCCAGGGTCGCGCGCAGCCGCCGGAGCTGGAGCGCCTCGAGGTCGGCGGGCCGCATGGTCTCGTGCAATTCGTCCCAGTACATTGGCGTGGACGCGGAGGGAGGCCCCTCTGCGCTCTCCTGCAGTGATCTTTGCGCCGTGCTTGCATTAAGCACGCGCTTCTAGCCGATGTGGTGCTCGTTCGGGATGCGGTCGAGCACCATCCCCTCGACGAGCACCGGCATCAGGCGGCGCCCCTCCTCGACGGCGAGCTTCAGCCGCCAGGCGCGGTCGGCGTAGATCGTGAAGATCGGCTGGTGCTTGTCGACCCGTTCGCCGGGCTTGGCGTGGAGCTGGATCCCGGCGCCGTGGTCCTGGGGTGCGCCCGCGAGCCGGGCGAGCGAGACGAGGGACGGGTTGTTCAGGTTGACCACGTACCCGGCCTCGGGGGCGTTGACCACGTGTGTGAACTCGCCGAGCGGGATCGACGCGGCCGTCACGGAGGGGTCGCCCCCCTGGACCTCGATGATCTGCTTGAACTTCGCGAGCGCCTTCCCCGACGACAGGAGCTCCTGGGCCATCGCGTAGCCCTCGCCCTGCGGAGCCTTGCCGGCCATCTCGAAGACGATCCCGGCGAGCGAGAGCGACTTCAGGATCAGCGATTGGGGCTCGGTCGCCCCCTCGAGCACGGCGAGCGCCTCCTTCACCTCGAGGGCCGGGCCGATCGTGTGGCCGACGGGCGCGTCGCCGTAGGTGATCGCGCACTCGACCCGCATCTTGAGCCGCTCGCCGAGGTCGATGAACTCGCGGGCGAGCTTGCGCCCCTCGGCGACGTCGGCGATCTTCGTGGTCAGCCCGACCGGGATGTCGATCACGACCAGGTTCGCCCCGACCGCGAACTTCTTGGCCATGACCGATGCGAGCATCTGGCCGCGCGCGTCGATCTTGAAGGGGTACTCGACCACGATGATCCGGTCGTCGGCCGGCGCGATGTTGGTCGCGCCCCCCCAGACGATCACGCCGCCGACCTTCTCGGTCATGGTCTGGACCTCCTCGGCCGAGAACTCGACCGGGGCGAGGACCTCCATCAGGTCGGCCGTACCAGCCGCACCCGTGATCGCACGCGACGAGGTCTTGGGGATCTTGAGCCCCGAGGCCGCGATCACCGGGACCACGATCAGGGAGATCTTGTTGCCGGGCACGCCGCCGATCGAGTGCTTGTCCACGATCGGCCGGTTCGAGAACGAGAGCCGGCTGCCAGTCTCGACCATGGCGAGGGTCAGGTGTTCGACCTCGTCCATGTCCATACCGTTGATGTAGTTCGCGGTCACATAGGCCGAGAGCTCGAGGAGCGAGAGGTTGTCGCTGACGATGTCGTTGACGATCGCCCGGGTCTCCTCGCGCAGGAGCTTGCCCTTGTTCATCTTCTTCTTGATGAATTCGAGCGAGGCGGGCTTGGGCGCCTCCCAGACCTCGACCTCGGCCCCGTCCGTGACCGCGAGGGCGAGGTGGATCGGTCCGTACAGCCCGATGGTCCCGGGCTCGATCATGACGTCGGTCATATCGATGTGGGCCGGAACAGCCCGCCCGTTCGCGTGGTTCATCACCCTGAGGCGGTCGCCCTCGACCACGCCGATGTTCCTCGCGTCGTTCCGGTTCAGGAGGACGCCGCGGTCCGCGATGTCCAGGGTCTTTGCAGTGAGCTTCATGAACGGTCCGTCCTGCCGCCGCCGACGGCATCGGCGCTCTCCCTCGAGAGGTAACACGGAGAGGTGGGAACAGGGTGCATAAATAGCACACGCCTCCTCGAAGGCAAGACCTTTATCTCGCCGCGGGCGACGTATCTATCGATGAGGAAGGTCCTCCTCTGCCTGGTCATGCTTCTTCTTCTCGTAGGCGGAGCGGCCGCCGCCGAGACGAACCGGTACAGCTACCTCTCCGTCGACCGAGTCGCGATCAACCTCTCTGGCACGGAGGCGACGATCACGGTCGACTACCGGATCGACCCGGGCATCCGACCGCTCGTCGCGATCTTCGGCCGGGGCGACCTCTATCAGAAGGTCCGGCGCGTGATCGGGTTCGAGGACACGAGGATCGTCGAGCTCAGCCTCGACCGGGCCGTGCTCGTAGTCGACAAGGCCTCGATGGACTACGGCGAAGGGTCGTACTGGTTCCCAGCGCACACTTTCGGCGTGGTCGTGCCGTCGTTCACGGTCTCGAGCCCGCAGGATACGCGGCAGTTCACCCAGACCGATACCTTCCCGCGCGGGATGGGCTACTTCGGGCCATCGACCGCTCCTGCCTCGACCTGAGCCCGGTCGAGGGTCCGCACGAGCCGCGCGGGATTGCCCGCGATCACGCAGTACCCGTCGGCAAACGAGTGGGTGACGATCGATCCCGCTCCGACGATCGTGTGCGGCCCGAGGGTCACGCCGGGAAGGATCACCGAGTTCATGCCGATCCAGCAGCACTCGCCGAGCTCGACGGGCTTGCCCGGAAGGTGGCGGCAGAGGTCGGCCGGATCGTGGTTTGCCGTGATGATCCCCACGTTCGAGGCGATCCAGGTCCCGCGGCCGATCGTGATCGGCGCGGAGAAGTTCTGGAAGTACTTGCCCGTCATCTCGTTGAACATGTTGATGTCGTCGGGGTGAAACCGCAGGTTCCGGCCGCTCGAGACGACGTGCAGGGGCGAGACGGGCCAGGGGATGCGCCGGTTGAACTTGAGGATCTTCTGAAAGAGGATCCCCCGAAGGACCCACTTCCAGCCGACGAAGGAGTCGTCGAAGTAGGCCCCGACAAGGAACCGCCGGTCGTAGACGAAGCCGCCGGCAAACCGGAGGACGGCGGCGACGAGGGAGAAGAGCCGCTTCTTGGTCGCGGACGAGCCCATCAGTCCTCCGGTCCGGGTACGGTGCTGATGTGCGGCTCGGTCATGGTCTTCAGAGCTTCCGGTAGTGGATGGCGGGGTCCTGCTCCTTCCAGCGAGAGAAGACTCCCTTGACGTCGACGACGACGGGCGTGCCCTTGCTGATCCGATGGACGTCGTCGATGGTGAGATCCCTGAACCGATCGTGGGGCACGTTGACGATCAGGCAGTCGGCCTCGACATTATCGAGGTCGTCGAGCGGGCGCACGTTGAAGCGGGCGATCTCCTCCTTCGTCAGGAGCGGGTCGTACCCGTAGACCTCGGCGTGGAACTCGCGGAGCTCGGCGATCATCTCGTGCGACGGGCTCTCGCGGGTGTCGGGCACGTTCTCCTTGTACGTCAGCCCGAGGATCACGACCGTCGAGCCGCGGATCACCTTGCCCGCGTCGTTCATCCCTTTGATCGCGAGCTCGGCCACGTGCTTCGGCATGTAATCGTTGATCGAGCGGCCCGCGAGGATCACCTGCGGGTGGTACCCGAGCTCCTCGGCTTTGTACACCAGGTAGTACGGGTCGACGGGGATGCAGTGGCCTCCGACGAGCCCGGGGCGGTAGTGGTGGAAGTTCCACTTGGTGCCCGCCGCCTCGAGGACGGCCTGGGTGTCGAGGTCCATCCGCTGGAAGATCAGGGAGAGCTCGTTCATCAGCGCGATGTTCAGGTCGCGCTGGATGTTCTCGATCACCTTCGCGGCCTCGGCCGTCCGTATCGACGGAGCGCGGTGGACCGTCGTGACGAGGCTGTAGAGCGAGGTGAGGAGATCCGTCGTCTCCTCGTCCATCCCCGCCACGATCTTGACGATCCGGGAGAGCACGTGCTCGTCGTCGCCGGGGTTGATCCGCTCGGGCGAATACCCGATGAAGAAGTCTCTGCCGCAGACGAGGCCCGACTCGGCCTCGAGGACCGGCGCCATCAGCTCCTCGGTCACACCCGGGTAGACCGTCGATTCGAGCACGACGACCGCGCCCGGTTTCAGGTTCCTGCCGATCGTGGCCGCGGCCGACGCGACGGGCCCGAGATCCGGGTCCTTCGCCCGGGTCACGGGTGTCGGGACCGCTATGATCACCACGTCGGCCTCGCGGATCTTCGCGGGGTCGTCCGTGGCCTCGATCCGGTTTCCGGGGGTCGCCCGGATCCGTTCGAGCTTGGCCGGGTCGATGTCGTAGCCGAGCGTGCGCAGGTGCGAGGAGAAGGCCTCGGCCAGCGGGTACCCGACGTAGCCGAGCCCGACCACGCAGACGGTGAGAGCCGTCACTTTGCAAACCATTGTATCGTCTCTTTCAGGCCGTCGGTGAGCGTGTAGTGGGGGGCGTAGCCGAACGCGTCGCGCGCACGGGAGATGTCGGCGAGGGAGTCGCGAACGTCCCCGGGCCGGGAGGCCTCGTGGATCGGGTCGACGCGGGTGCCCACGAGATCCATGATCGTGCCGGCGAGTTCGAGGAGATCGATCCTCTTCTGGCAGGCGACGTTGAAGACCCCGACGGCGTCGCTCTCGGCCGCGAGGATGTTCGCGGAGACCACGTCGCGGACGAAGGTGAAGTCGCGGGTCTGCCGGCCGTCGCCGTGGATCACGGGCGGCTTCCCCGCGAGGATGCGCGTGATGAAGTTCGGGATCACGGCCGCGTACTGCGACGCCGGGTCCTGCTTCGGGCCGAAGACGTTGAAGTACCGGAGCGCGACCGTCGGCAGGCCGTAGAGCGCCGTGAAGACCCTGCAGTAGTGTTCGTCCGTGAGCTTGGTGACCGCATACGGGGACATCGGGGCCGGGGTCATGCTCTCGACCTTCGGCAGGATCGGCGTGTCGCCGTAGACCGAGGAGGAGGAGGCGAAGAGGACCTTCTTCACCCCGGCGTCCCGCGCAGCGAGCAGTACGTTCAGGGTCCCGTTCACGTTCACCATGTTCGATCGCGCGGGGTCTTCGACCGAGCGCTGGACCGAGGGGAGGGCGGCCTCGTGAAAGACGAAGCGGGCGTCCCGAAAGGTCCGTGCCAGGAGCTCGGTGTCGAGGATCGAGCCCTGCTCGAACTCGACGTCCAGGCCCGAGAGGTTGGACTCCCGGCCGGTAGCGAGGTCATCGAGGACCGTCACCTCGTACCGGTTCGAGAGCTCCTCGGCGAGATTGGAGCCGATGAACCCCGCTCCGCCGGTAACCACGACCTTCATTCCTAAACAGGTCGTCACGGGGAATATAAAATGTATCGAGGATGGCCCTGGGGGCTCAGCGCTCGAGGGTCCGGATGTGCTCGCGGGCGCCTGCGGCTACCTCATCGCGCCCCTGGAGCGCGGCGACGTCGGCGATCGCCTCGAGGACGTGAACCGAGTCCTCGAGGTAGGAGAGGATGTCCGCCGGAAAGAGGTCGATGCCGTAGACGTCGGCGAGGTGAGCGCTGATCTGGCGGTGGTCGAGCCCGGCCTCGCGGAGTTCGATAATGAGCGCGGCAAACCGTCGCTCGGGACATCCGCAGTTCGGGGACTTCTTGCAACCGCACCGGAGGAAGTCGGCGATGAACTCCAGGAGCTGTGCGCGGGTGGTCGGGTCGAGCCGGTCGAAGTCGAGGCGCGAGGAGAGGGTCTCGAGCACGAGCCCGTGGAAGGCCTTCTCGGGCAGGCGGAAGCCGGCCACGCGCTCGAGCCGCCGACTGGACCGGAACCGGGCCTTCTCCGCGATCACGAGGCCTCGCCGGTCTCCTCGTCGAAGTTCTTGAGCGACTTCATCGCCTCGCCCATGGTCTCGATCTCGACGAGCCAGTCGTCGAAGAGGGTCGGGTCTTCGATATCGTCCTTGACGTACCGGGCGCAGCACGCAGCTCCCCCGATCACGGCCGCGCCGATCTCGGCGGCCACCTCGAGAGTCTCGTCCGCGCCCTGCGCCGCGAGGGTGCGCCCGCGCTTGACCAGCGCCTTGACGTCCTTGTCGTAGTCTCCGGCGATGAACCGGCGGCAGGCGGCGAAGAGCACCAGCACGGACTCCTGCACCGGGCCGACCAGCTCGACCAGCGGCCCGTCGGGAAGCTCGGAGAGGACGATCGCCTCGATATCATCGATCTTCTGCAGGGTCTCGTCGGCCTTGAACCGCTCGTTCTGCCAGAGCCGGACGACCTTCAAGACCGAGAGGGTGATATCCTCGGAGAACGCGTAGAGTATCGCGATTCCCTCCGGAAGGTCGTCGCCGCCGTCTCCCTCGAAGTCGGCCTCCGAGAGGGTGCGGAGCCAATTGTTCCAGCGCTCCTCGTTGTAAAAGATGTAGAAGAGCTTGAGGGGGGGTTCCTCCGCCGCGCTCTTTCCGGCCTTCCGTGCCATTCACATACGTGTATCCGTGGCCGGTTAAAGTTCTTTTCATCGGAAAAGGAGGCCGAATCGGCGGCGGATGCCCGGAAGGAAAGGGTTATGAAGGCAGGGTCGATCGGCAGCTGCCCGCCTATTGCGGGTACCGCCGCCGACCCTTCTTCTGCGGAGCGGCCGGTTCCGCCGCCTCGCTGTTCACGGGGCCGAGCTTGCGGATTGAGACGGCGTTGATCACGGGTTCGCCGACTGCAACGTACCGCTTGATCACCTGGCCCAGCACCTCAACGCGGTCACCCTTCCGGATCTTCTCGTTCGGAGACGTGAACATCTTGACCGAGATCTCCCCGGTCCTGTCCCCGACCAGGAATGTCGGCCGGTTCAGGAACTGGAAATGGGTCTGCTCGACAATCCCCGTGAGCCGGACGGGCTCCTGGAGCATTGATAGGTTGACCTGGTTTACCCGCACGGTCTTCGCGTCACGTTCGTAGATCGGGATCAGGCCCGCGTACTCGTGCTGGCTCATGTAGTTGAGGACCAGCGGGATGATCAGGATGAAGACAAGCGTGGGCAGTCCCCAGACGAGCAAATCGCGGTCCCCGGTGATGTAGACCGTGTAGAGAAGAATAAAAGTGAGGATGAGGAAGACCGCGATCGCAAGGATCGACGGCCTCACCCTGATATTGCCTATCTTCATTTGGTGGTCAGGCCTACTTCAGCGCCTGGATCTCCTTGCGGAAGGCGATCCAGTAAAGCAGACCGACGAAGACCATGCCACCCACGATGTTGCCGATCGTGACCGGGATGAGGTTCTGTGTCCACATGGTGACCCAGCTGAGATTAGCTATACCTGGCAATGTCGCAATCTGTGCTTCCGTCAGGTAGGGCTGGGTCATGAGCGCGGCCGGGATGAACATCATGTTCGCGACCGAGTGCTCCAGGCCGGACGAGACGAAGGCCATGATCGGGAACCAGATCCCGAAGAACTTGCCGATCAGGTCGTCGGCGCATATCCCGAGCAGGACGGCCAGGTTGACGAGCCAGTTACAGCCGATTCCCTTGAGGAACGCGGACCAGAGTCCGGCGGTGCCGAAGTAACTGATCTTTGCGATACCTATCTGGACAGCCCTCACACCGAAGGCGCTGGCCGTGATCGTCCCGGTTGCGCTGACCGACGTGTACGGGCCGTAGGACATGATGTACGCCCACACCAGGGAGCCGATCAGGTTCCCGATGTAGACCCAGACCCAGAGGTTCAGGACAGCTGCCCACGAGACCTTGTGGATGAAGGCTGCGACCGGCGCGAGCATGGCGTCGCCGGTGAAGAGCTCGGCACCTGTCAGGATGGTGATAATCAGCCCGACAGGGAACACGGCGCCAAGGATGAGCTGCGCGACACCCGCCGAGGCGAACCCAGCGTTGACAAAGCCGGCGTTGGTCGCCGCCGTTCCGGCCACGATACCTGTACTGCAGACGGTCGCGAGACCCGCGCCCATCGCGATGAATGCCCCGGAGAAGAACCCGCGGAGCAACATGTTCCATGCGGGCAGACCGGTCTTGTACTTGCCGGCGTCGCCTGCCTTCGCAACGATTGCTACTGGTGGATGAAATGCCATTTATCGATACACCTCTCTGAATCATGCACCTATACCAGCAACTTATTAAATGGTCGCGTATAGGTCAATGTAAAAATCCTTTGTGGTCTTATTAAAAATTTTCCATTTGTTTTCCAAAAAACCCCAGAATCTCGCTTCTCTTCCCCGAGGACAAGATGGGCTGGATAATCATATAATGTTGATAAATTTGTAAAATAAACAGAATTACGGGGCTCCCGGCCTTCTATCGACATGTTTTACATACATAATCCTTTCTCTCCGTCGTGCTCTTCGCGAACGGCGCGCGATTTCACGGTCGAAAATCGGCCTTCCCGGAGGGTGATGCGGCATCTGACGAACTCCGTATCGTCCGACTCTCCGTGAAAGGAAGATCCGCGCTTATCTCGACCATTTGTCTCCGGAGCGATGAATGCGCCCTGCTGCTCGGACCGATCCGCAGCCACTTTCTGTCTGTTTGGAAAAGTTTAACCCTGCAGGTCCGGAACCTGTACAGACGCACAATTAGCGGTAGATCATCGATACGGAGGCTTCTAGATGGCGGAGATGAATGGGGAAAGCGCGATTGTCCGGGAGTTTCGCGAGAGGGATGCGTGGGGGCTCTGCACCTGCATCGATCTCAAGGGATGCGACCCCGCGGCGATTCGCGATGCCGAGCGGATTCGGCAGTATGTGATCGAGGTCTGCGACCTCATCAGGATGAAGCGTTTCGGTGAACCGCAGGTGGTCCACTTCGGCCCGAACGAGCGAGTCGCCGGGTATTCGATGACGCAGCTGATCGAGACCTCGCTCATCTCGGGGCATTTCGCGAACGAGGCGAATGCGGCCTACATCGATATCTTCAGCTGCAAAGAGTACGAGCCCGAGGAGGCGGCAGAATTCACGCGCCGGTTCTTCGGGGCGGATTCGGTCGCATTCCAGGTCGTGCTGAGGGCGTAACCCTCCTCTCTTTTCGTTGTCGGCTCTGCCCCTGCGGTAGACCGTACAGCTGTCAGGACCGGAACGGACGTTTCGCGACGGCCGCCTGAAAAATCGGGTTATGAGACGGCTGGAGTGCCGTTAGTCGTTCTGGCCGCGGTCGTGTCGACCGGCGGAGCGACCGTCGTCGCCTTCACCATCGACGTTGCATCGACGACGGCCGTCGCCGAAATCGGAGCGACCGCAGTCTGCGTCGGGGTGAAAGCCGGAGGCAGGATCACCGCGTCGATCACGTGGATCACGCCGTTGCCTGCCCGGATGTCGGTCCGGTTCACCAGAGCACCGTCGATCTTCAGGCGGCCGTCGACCTGAACCGTCACCGTGACGGGCTCTCCCTGGAGCATCTTGATGGTGGGCATGCCGGTCACGTTGGTCGCCGTGAACCGGCCCTCGGCCACATGATGGCCGAGCACCGAGGCGAGCTGGGTGCGGTTCGAAAGGAGCGCGTCGAGGGCGCCCGGAGGCAGGGCTTCAAAGGCTGCGTCGGTCGGCGCGAAGATCGTGTACGGCCCAACACCGTTCAAGGTGTCGGTGAGTCCCGCCTTCTGGACCGCGTCGACGAACGTCGACAGGTTGCGGTCGGTCGCGGCGATCTGCATGAGCGTCTGCGGCGGGATTGTCTCCGTCGGCGTGGCGATCGGAGTTGCGGTCGAGGCCACGGTGGTGGCGGCCGTCGTAGTGATCGTCACGGTGGGAGCCACGGTGCCCGTCGCGGTCGTCGTCGGAACTGGGGAACCTGCGGTGGATTCACTCCCCTCCGTCGGCTGCGGGGACGGGACGAGTGATGCCTGAGTGACGATCACGGATGCCGCTGGGGTCGTCTTCGATGCCGTCGTCGCAACGGTCGGGACCGCCGGGACGGGGATGGACGGGGCGGCGGCAGCCGTTGTCACCACGGTTGCTGCCGCCGTCGTCGGGGCAGCGGTCACATTCGCTGTTGTCACAGTCGGCACCGGCACCGCCGTGGTATTCGCCGATGGCGTCGAGGCGGGCACGGTCGTCGATATCGCCGTCGTCACGTTCGGAGCCGTTGTCACTGTTGCCGTCGTTTCGTTGACCGTCGCCACGGTTGCCGCCGCCGTTGCGGTCGCTACCGGCGTGATCGCCGGCGTCGGGACCGTCGTGTTCGCAACCGCCCCGACGGCCATGGCCCGGGAGGAGGTCAGCGTGCCGACCGCCCCGAACGCCATGTAGTCGATGTTGTGGTACCCGCCGAAGACGAGGCGGAGCACGTGCGGCCCATAGGTCAGGCGGACCTTCTGGGTCACGTTCGTATACGTGTCGTAACTTCCCGTGTTCGGGACGGTGAAAGTCGTTGCCGTGGCGCCGTCGACCTGCATGCGTATCTGGGTGTTCGCCTGCGGGCTCGAGACCCGGAAGACCACGTCGTAATCGCCGGTCGTGCGGACGTTCGCCGTGTACTTGAGCCATTCGCCCG
>JADGNL010000109.1 GCA_017883495.1 Methanomicrobiales archaeon
AACGGCGTCGTGTCCCCGACACCGCGAAGCGCTTTGAGAAATTCGATCCCGTTCATGCCGGGCATCTCGTAATCGGAGACGATGGCGTCGTACGGAGCTGCCGCGCACTTCTCCAGAGCCGTGACTGCGGAGTCCGCAGTCTCGACGGAGAAGAGACCATGTCTCTCGAGGATTACCCTGGTCAGGGCGAGAAGCGCCGGTTCGTCATCGACGTACAGGATGGATGTCGGGCGTGTCCCTCCGACGAGCGTCTGATGATCTGTGTGCGGGGGGTGCGTCGCCATCGTTCTCTCCTGCCCGTTCGCAGTTCCGACAATCCCCCTTGCGCGTTCTTGCTATATCAAAGATTCAGTCATGCCCTTGGCGGGCGTCGTACGCCGCCACGCCGCAGCGCGAACGGCGCCCCCCTGCAGGCGTCCTTCACCGTGCGCGGCCCCGCGCGAGCGAGGCCCCGACGCCGGCCAGGCAGAGCAGGGTGAAGGCGAAGAACGCGATCCGAACCGCCTGTACGAAGACGCCGTAATACTCCGGCGTAATCTCGACGCGGCCGATCACGATCGAGAAGATCGTCATGGCGACGCCCATCGAGAGCATCTGCCCGAGGAGGCGCATGGTCCCGTTCATGCCGGAGGCGACGCCGTAGTGCCGCCGGTCGACCGCGCTCATGATCGCGTTCGTGTTCGGCGACGAGAAGAGGCCGAACCCGAGCCCCAGGAGGACGAGGCAGGCGATGATGTACCAGAGCGGGGTCGTCTCCGTCAGAATCGTGAGCAGCCCGAGGCCGAGCACGGTCAGCCCCATCCCGATCGAGGCGATGATCCGCGGCTCCATGCGATCCGAGAGCCGGCCCGCGTACGGCGAGACGAGCATCTGGAGCAGGAACTGGGGGACCAGGGCGAAGCCGGCGAGTGCGGGCGAGAAACCCCTGGCGTACTGGAAGTAGAGGCTCATGAGGAAGGTGACCGCGAAGGTGGCGCTGTAGTTGATCAGCGCGGCGAGGTTCGAGAAGAGAAAGCCCCGGTTTTCGACAAAGAGGTTCATGGAGAGGACCGGCGAGGGCGACCGGAACTCGTACCGGATGAACACGGCGAGGACGGCGAGCCCGGCGAGGATCAGTGCAGCGGCGACCGGGGCCGGGAGCTCGGAGAGGCCGTACATGACCGCGACCAGAGCGAGGCCGTAGAGCGCGGACCCGACAAGGTCGAATCGTTCACCACGGCATTCGGCCCACTCTCCCTTCAGCCTCGTCACGACGAGGATGATGGCAACCGCTCCGATGGGTACGTTGATCAGGAAGATCGAGCGCCACCCGAACTGCGCCGTCAGGAGCCCGCCGAGGAACGGTCCGATGGTGAGTCCGAGGTAGACGGCGGTGATGTAGTATCCGAGCCAGCGCCCGCGTTCCTGCTTCGAGACGACCGATGTGAGGATCGCGATGGCGGTTCCGAAGATCAGCGCGCTGCCGAACCCCTGGATCGCCCGCATCGCGATCATGGCGGCCGTCGACGGGACCAGGGTCTGGGCGAACGATGCGACCGTGAAGACCGTTATTCCGATCAGGAAGATCCGTTTCCGGCCGTGGATGTCGGCGAGGCGACCGAAGGGGACGATGAAGATGGCGGTCGCGAGGAGGTACGCGGTCGCGATCCACGAGAGGGCGACCGCGTCCATGTGGAACTCTGCCCCGATCAGGGGCAGGGCGATGTTCACGGCCGACCCGTCGAAGGGGGTGATGAACCCGGCGAGGAGGGCAATGAGGAGGACGATCCGCTTCTCCGTCATCGTCGGCGCGGATGGCGGCGCGTGGCAGATGGCCGGATCCTCGCCGGCGGGGCCGACGGTCGCGGTATCGGGGGCCGGCATGGTCATCTTCCACCTCTGTCTCGGGGCAATGATCAAGGTTGCGGTCTCCAGCGGACGGCACAGGGGATGCGGGAGGAGGGTACGCCCTTCAACGATGCCGTCGCAGGGCCCTCCGAAGGAATCCCCCGCGCCGTTCAATGATCGTCACGACAGGGGCAGGGCAGATCCCTGTACCGCCGTCCTCGTCGAGGCTGCTGCGCCGGAGGAACGGCTCGAAGCTCCGGTCGCCGAACGGGGGATCCGCGCGACATTCGAGCGTCTATTGCCTTTACCCCCCCTTTATCGCCTGTCGTTTCCACGATCTCTCATGGCTCTTCGAAACGTTCTCCTCGTCGTCCTCCTCGTCGCGGCGACGGCGCTCTTCGCAGGCTGCCTCCAGAACCAGCCGGCGAACTCGTCCGCGGTCGCGTCCACGGTCACCGTGCCGGCGAACTCGTCCGCCGCGATCACCACCACTCCCGACCTCATCGCGTTCGTCGAGCGGGCCGCCTCCTTCGCCAGGGGGAACGGGAGGGAGAAGGCGATCGCCGCGTTCAACAACCGGAACGGCTCCTTCGTCATCGGAAACGTGCACGTCTTCGCCATCGATTACAACGGGACGCTGCTCGCGGACCCCACGGAGTCCGGGCGCGTCGGCACCAATATCTCGAACCTGACCGACACCTTCGGGATCCCCCTGGTGAAGCGGCTCGGCGAGACCGCACGCTTCGGCCGGGGCCTCGTCAGCTACGACTACCCCAACCCGAAGAACAACGCCATCGCCGAGCCCAGGCTCACGGTCGTCGAGGACGTGGACGGCGCGTATTACGTGGCGGCCGGGTTCTACGCCTCCGAGGGCGACGTCTTCCCGTCGGTGGTCCTGAACACGACCGGAGAGAAGGCGAACGTGAGCGATCTTGTCGCCTATGTGAAGAGCGCGGTCGCGTACGCCCGGGAGAACGGGAAGGAGAAGGCCCTTGCGGCCTTCAACAACCCGAAGGGAGGCTTCGTCCGGGGCGAGCTGGTCATGATGGCCCTGGACTACAACGGGACGAGCCTCGCCAGTCCGCCGTATGCCCCCGAGGTGGCGGCAAACCGGATCAACCTGATCAACTACCATGACCCCGACGGCGTGGGCACCATCCGCGGCATGCGGGATCTCGCGCAGTCAGGCGGCGGCTTCCTGTACACGGTGGCGAAGGTGACCGTGAACAGGACCGAGGTCCTGGTGCCGAAGATCAATTATGCCGAGCCGGTCGACGGTACCTGGTGGCTCTTCTCCGGCGCCATCGACTCTGCATACATGCAGATTGCCGACGGGAACCTGACCGGCGTTCAGCTGCGGCAACACTCCAGGTTCGAGCTCTACGACCTGGTCAACCGCGCCGTCGACTCCGCCAGGACGAACGGGCGGGGGCAGGCCCTCGCGGCGATCAACGACCCGAAGGGTCCGTTCGTCCGGAACGACCTCTTCGTCTGGGCGGAGTCGATGGACGGCACGGTGCTTGCCGACCCGTTCTGGAAGGAGGGGATCGGGAAGAATTTCCTCGACTTCTCCGATCCGAACGGAATGAAGACGACGAAGGTCGGGATCGCCGCGATGCGGGACGGCACCGGATTCTCGCACACGCTCTTCCAGGATACCTCGGCGAACGGTACGGCCTGGATTCCGAAGCTGGTCTACATGAAGGCCGTCGACGACTCGTGGTGGATCGGGGGAGGAATCTACGGCGTGGAGGTGACGGGGTAGGAGGGTTTCGCTCCGGGGCCGGTACATTATAGAAAGCCCGGCGCACTGCCGGCCCCCGTTCCGCGACAGGACGGGGGTAGCCGGCCCCCTCCGTCGAGGAATCGAACTGTGATAATTGACGCCGAGGGGGAGATTTGAACTCCCGAGGTGCAAGCACCATCGGCTTTCGAGGCCGACGCCTTCCCGGACTAGACTACCTCGGCAGAAGAGGCTTACGATATTCGGCACGGGCTCCTATAAGCGTATCGAACCCTGCTGCCTCCGTCGCTTCGTACCCCCCCCGCCGGATTTTGATGAGATGCGGATACGGGGCCGAAGGAAGAATTTATCAGCATTTGTGCTATATGTTAGCATAACGCAGGGAAACAAAATGCTCGAGACGAAGGGTGTGTCCAAGCGGTTCGGCGGCCTCGTCGCGCTCCACGACGTCGACCTCCGGGTCCGCGACGGAGAGATCGTCGGGCTCGTCGGGCCGAACGGTGCGGGGAAGACCACGCTCCTGAACGTGATCTCCGGCCTGTATCGGCCCGATGGCGGTACGGTCACGTTCCGCGGCGAGGACGTCACCCGCCTCGGCCTCGACCGCCACTGCCACCGGGGGATCGCCAAGACCTTCCAGCACCCCCAGTCGTTTCCCGGCATGACCGCGGCCGAAGCCGTGATGGTCGGGGCCTGCTTCGGCAACCACCACACGCCATCGCGTGACGAGGCGCGCGAGGAGGCCGAGGCGCAGCTCGCCTTCGTCGGGTTTCCGGACGGGAAGACCGGGCGCCTGCTCGCCCACCTGAACCTGATGGAGCTCAAGCGGACCCAGCTCGCCCGGGCGCTCGCGTGCCGACCGCAGCTCCTCCTGCTCGACGAGCTGACGACCGGCCTGAACCCCTCCGAGTCGGCCGAGGCGATCGATCTGATCCGGAAGATCCGGGACGAGGGGACCACGGTTCTCCTGATCGAGCACGTTCTCCGCGTGATCACCGGCGTCTCGGACCGCGTCGTCGTCCTCGACAAGGGCGAGAAGATCGCGGACGGCCCACCCTCCGAGGTGCTCGCGACGCCGCGCGTGATCGAGTCGTATCTCGGCAGGGCCGCGGCGGCCTGAGGTCGTCGCCGTGCTCGAGATCGACTCCCTCGACGTCTACCACGGACAACTGCACGTCCTCTGGGATCTCTCGCTCACTGTCGGCAACGGCGAGTGCGTGACCGTCCTCGGACCGAACGGTGCGGGGAAGACCACGCTCGTCGAGACCGTGATGGGCCTGAACCGGCCCACCCGCGGCTCGATCCGGTTCGACGGCCAGGAGCTCACCGGCCTCCGGCCGAACGAGGTCGTCTCGCGCGGTATCGCGATCGTGCCCGAGAAGCGCGAGCTCTTTCCCCGCATGACCGTCGCGGAGAACCTGGCCCTCGGCGCTTACACCCGCGGTGTCGGTGACAACGCGCGGATCTACGACCTCTTCCCGATCCTGGCAGAGCGTCGGGATCAGCTCGCGGGAACCATGTCGGGCGGCGAGCAGCAGATGCTCGCGATCGCCCGCGCGCTTGCAGCCCGCCCGCAACTTCTGATCCTGGACGAACCCTCGCTCGGCCTCTCCCCGCTCTTCGTCTCGACCGTTCTCGAATCGATCGCCGCCCTCAACGCCGAGGGCCTGACCATCCTGCTCCTCGAGCAGAACGTCCGGAGCGCGCTCGAGGTCTCGGACCGCGCGTACGTGCTCGAGAACGGGCGGATCGCACTCGAAGGGCCGTCGAAAGCCCTTCTCGACGACCCGAAGGTCCAGGCATCGTATCTCGGTGTCTGAGAAAGGACCTCAGTCTCCCTCGCCTTCCCGTCGCCGGCGCCATGCCCGGATGCGTCCGGGCAGGGAGACGAGACCGTTCGGCAGGAAGATCACGGTCAGGATCAGGAGCAGGCCCACGATCACGAACCGGGCGTAGGTCAGGCCGATGCCCCGCAGGCCCTCCCAGAGCACGGTGACCGCGACCGTGCCGACGAGCGGCCCTGCGAGCGTCCCGAGCCCGCCGCTGATGGAGTAGATGATCGGCCAGAACGAGATGTCGGTCCCGAAGACCTCGGGGGTCACGTACCCGAACTGGTGGATCTCGAGCGCGCCTGCAATCCCGGCCACGCAGGCGCTGAGGCCGAACGCGAAGAGCCGGTATCGGACCGGGTCGATGCCAGACGCCCGCGCCTCGACCTCGTTCTCCCGGATCGCGGCGAAAGCGAGCCCGATCCTCCCCCGGAGAAGGGCCCGGAAGGCGAGCAGCACGCCGATCAGCACGGCGAGAATCAGGTAGTACTGGACGTACGGCGCGAACGGGACCGACGACGGCACGAGCGCGGGTGCGGCCGTCCCGTCCCACCCGCCTGAGATGCCGGCGAACTGGCTGACCATCAGGGTCTGGATGATGATCGCGAAGCCGAAGGTGACCATCGCGAGGAACCACTCCTTGAGACGGACGCAGGTCAGCCCGATCAGGAGGCCGATGCCGGCCGCGAAGAGGCCGCCGAAGAGGACCGTCAGCACCGGCGGCAACCCGAACCGCGAGGCGGTCAGGGCCGATGCGTAGGCGCCGAGCCCGAAGAAAGCCGCGTGCCCCAGCGACCCCTGCCCCGATGCGGCGAGAAAGTTCCAGGCCTCCGAGTAGATCATGAAGACCAGCGCGATGGACGCGGTCGTGAGGAGGTAGAGGCTCCCCGAGGCGAAGGCCGGGACGAGCAGGGCGACCGCGAGCGCGATCCACGTGAGGTACGGCCGGAACCGATCGAGGTCCATGCTACTCCCCCCGCTCGCCGAAGAGCCCTGTCGGCCGGATGACGAGCACGACGATCAGCACAATGAACGAGATCGCATCCTTCCATGCCCCGCCGAGAGTATACGTCGCCGCGCTCTCGGCGACCCCGTAGAAGAGCCCGCCGATGATCGCGCCCGGGATCGAGCCGAGCCCGCCCAGGATCACGATCGCGAACGCCTTGACCGCCGGCACCGAGCCCATGTACGGGTCGAAGACCTGGCCGCTCACCACCCAGAGCGTTCCGGCCGCCCCCGCGAGCGCGGCCCCGAGGCCGAAGGCGATCATATCCATCCGCTCCACGTTGATCCCCGAGAGCATTGCGGCCTTCCTGTTCTGGCTCGTCGCCCGGAGCGCGAGCCCGAGCCGGGTTCGCCTGAGCAGGAGCTGGAGGCCGACGAGAATGCCGATCGTGACCGCGATGATGATCACGTAGTCGAGCGGCAGCCGGAAGGAGCCGATCGTGACCGCCATCGACGCGAACGGCGACTGGATCGACTGATAGTCGCTGCCCCAGATCATGGCCGCGCCGTTCTGAAAGAGGTAGATCAGGCCGATCGAGAGGAAGATCTCATTCAGCTTGTGCGAGCCGAGCACGGGCCTGAACGCGAGACGCTGGACGGCGATCCCGAACAGAAGGAGCACGGGCACGGTCGCGACGAGAAGGAGATACGGGTTCAGGCCGGTCAGGGAGAAGAGCGTCCAGGTCACGTACGCACCGATCATGAGGAGCTCGCCATGCGCGAAGTTGACGGTCTTCATCACGCCGAAGATCAGGTTCACGCCGGTCGCGAGCAGGATGTAGATGCAGCCCGCGTAGAGCCCCCAGAAGAGGATCTGGAGGAGGGTGCCCACGTCTATCGCCACGCACCCCCTCCTATGGGATCAGACGCTCCCCGGCCGGTACCAGTCGGGGATCTGGAACTCGGTCTCCTTCAACGCGGCCGGCCAGACGATCTTCGGCCGGAGGGTCTGCGTCGCCGGGTCCCAGTGGAGCTGCTCCATGTAGAGGTTTGACTTGCTCTCGCGGAACGTGTTCTCGAACGAGATCGTGCCGTTCTCCATGGATTCGATCATCTCTGGCACCTGGACGGAACCGAGCGCAGTGACCAGCGCAGCCCGGCCAGTCGATCCGGCCTGCTGCGCAGCGGCCGCCGCGACATAGACACCCTCGTAGGTGGCGGCGCCCATCATACCGGGCGAGGTGTTGAACTTGGCCGCATAGTCCTTCTGGTACTTCTCCACGTTCGCGCTGATCGGACCCTTCGGGACGGTGTAGGGCGAGAACCGGCTCTCGATGATGGAGTAGTCGCCATACTGCCCGAGCCCCTTGTAGTAATCGGCGTCGTCATTGCATTCGACCGCGAGGAATATAGTATTGAGCCCCACGTCGCGGCGGGCCTGGGTCATCATCGGCACCTGCTCGTTCAGGAATGCGGCCGGGTAGACCACATCGGGGTTCTTCGCCTTGACCGAGGTCAGGATCGCCCGGAAGTCGGTCTCACCCATCTTGTAGGACTCACTCGCGACAATATCGATCGGCAGGCCGTTCTTCGCGATCGTGTCGTTCACGGCGGAGAGGACACCCTTGCCGTACGGGCTGTCCTGGTAGATCACGGCCATCCTCAGCGGCTGGTCGGCTGGCCGACCGAACTTCGCGTTGATCGCCGGCCGCATGATCTCGTCCACGAACTGGATCGTCTTGGCCCCGTAGTCATCCGTGGTCGGGCAGTGGTGAAACATCGTGCTCGTATTGATATCGGTCCTGCGGGTGATCGTCGGGCTCGAGGCGCCCGTGATGATGTACGGGACGCCGTTCTCGGCCACGGCCGATTGGTGGGCCGTGACGACGGCGGACGAGAAGCCGCCGATCAGGGCGTCGACCTTATCATCGGCTATCATCTTGGTGACGACCTTCTGGCCGCCCTCGCGCGTGGACTCGTCGTCGCCCTGTACAAGCGCGATGGTCACGTTATTGCCGAGGCTCTTGACAAAGACTCCTCCCTTCGCGTTGATCTCGTCGGCCGCGAGCTGCGCGGACTGCCACATATCCCGGCCGGTCGTCGAGGCCGGACCGGTCATGGAGGACACGACCCCGAGCTTGAGGGCCGCCGGTTGCGCCGTCTGCGTGGTGCAGCCGGCAACGAGCGCGGCCGCGAGCACGAGCCCGGCGATAAGGATCAGATACTTTGCGTTCATGTCATCTCCTTCGCGGAGGCGCCCTGCCGCATCGGGGCGGGCGCCACGCGCGATGTGTTCGACGTTCCTGCGATCAGACGCTCCCCGGCCGGTACCAGTCGGGGATCTGGAACTCGGTCTCCTTCAACGCGGCCGGCCAGACGATCTTCGGCCGGAGGGTCTGCGTCGCCGGGTCCCAGTGGAGCTGCTCCATGAAGAGGTTGAACTGGCTCTCGTGGTACTGGTTTCCGAAGGAGATCGTGCTGTTCTTCATCGATTCGACCATCTCGGGGACCTGGACCGAGCCGATAGCCGAGAGCAGCGCAGCCTGATCCGTGGTCCCGGCCTTCTCGAGCGCTGCGGCCGCGATGTAGACGCCCTCGTACGTTGCCGCGCCCATCATGCCCGGCGAGGCGTTGAACCGTGCGGCGTAATCCTTCTGATACTTCCCGACGTTCGGGCTGATCGAGCCCTTCGGCACGGCGTAGGCCGAGAACCTGCTCTCGATGATCGAGTAGTCGCCGTACTGCCCGAGCCCCTTGTAGTAGTCGGGGTCGTCCACGCACTCGACCGCGAGGAAGATCGTGTTAAGGCCGACGTCGCGGCGGGCCTGGGTCAGCATCGGCACCTCCTCGTTCAGGAACGCGATCGGGTAGACGACATCGGGGCCTTTCGCCTTGACCGAGGTCAGGGTCGTCCGGTAGTCGGTCTCGCCCATCTTGAAGGTCTCGTTCGCGACCACCTGGATCTTCAGGCCCTTCGCCGCGATCGTCGACTGGATCGCATCGAGAGCGCCCTTGCCGAACGGGCTGTCCTGGTAGATCACGGCCATCCGGAGCGGCGTGTCGGCCGGCCGTCCGAACTTCGCGTTGATCGCCGGCCGCATCACCTCGTCCACGAAAATGGTCGTCTGGGAGGCCGAGGCGTCCGTGATCGGCGCGTGGTGGAACATCGTCGAGGTGTTGATGTCGGTGCGGCGCGTGACGGTCGAACTCGAGGCCCCGGTGATGATGTACGGGACGCCGTGGTCGGCCACGATCGACTCGTGGGCCGTGACCACGGCCGACGAGAACCCTCCGGTCAGGACGTCGACCTTGTCGTCCGTTATCATCTTGGTGACGGCCTTGATTCCGCCCTCACGGGTCGACTCGTCGTCGCCCTGGACGAGCTGGATGGTCACGTTCTTCCCGAGGCTCTTGACAAAGACCCCGCCCCGGGCGTTGATCTCGTCGGCCGCGAGCTGGGCCGACTGCCAGACGTCCTTGCCGGTGGTCGAGGCCGGGCCGGTCATCGACGCAACCACCCCGAGCTTCAGCCCTCCTGCCGATGCCTGCGTCTGGGTGCAGCCTGCTAAACAGGCCGAGACCACGAGCAGGCCGACAATGGCTGCTATCAGTACAGTTCTCATTCCTCCACCTCAAGTGCTATGCTATAGCATGGCACAAATCGCCATATAAGCCTTCGGCTCCTGCCCTGCCGATAGGACAGTCTGACGGTATTTATGCGCCCGCACAAAAACGTACAGAGATGGCGGCGATCGAGACGGCGGGTCTGACCAGGCGGTTCGGCGAGCTCGTGGCGGTCGATGCCCTGGACCTCGCGATCGACCGCGAGGTCTTCGGCATCCTCGGCCCGAACGGCTCGGGCAAGACCACGACCGTGCTGATGCTCACGACCCTCCTCCGGCCGACAGCCGGTTCGGCGAGGATCGCGGGGCACGATGTGGTCCGCGAGGCCGCGCGCGTCCGGGAGCGGATCAGCTATGTGCCGCAGGACATGGCCGTCGACATCAAGCTCACGGGGCGGGAGAACGTCTCGTTCTACGCGGCGCTTTACGGTGTCGCGGGCCACGACCGGGTCGACGAGGTGCTCGGGATCATGGACCTCGCCGACCGGGCCGACGATCTGGCCGGGACATACTCGGGCGGCATGCGCCGGCGGCTCGAGCTCGCCCAGGCCCTCGTCCACGAGCCCGGGGTGCTCTTTCTCGACGAGCCGACGATCGGCCTCGATGTCGCGGGCCGCCGGGCGATCTGGACGCACATTGCGGAGCTGCGCGAGCGGGGCATGACCGTCTTCGTGACCACGCACTACATGGACGAGGCCGACCAGGCCTGCGATCGCGTCGGGGTGATCGCAAAGGGCCAGCTCGTCGCCGTGGACGCACCGTCCGCCCTCCGTCACCGGCTCGGGGGCGAGCGGATCTCGCTCCAGACGGACCGGCTCGCTCCACCCGTCGCGGTCGAGGGCGCCCGCCTTGTTCGCCGCGAGCCGGACCGGCTCGTCTACCACGCCGACGACGCGGCCGACGCGGTGCCGGCCCTTCTTGCAGGCCTCGCGTCCGCGGGCGTCCGCGTCAGCGGGCTCGAGGTCGCGGCCCCCACCCTCGACGACGTCTTTCTCGCCCTCGCGGGACGACAGGACGAGGGCGGGGCCTTCGATTACCGTCAGTTCCGCAACATGATCCGGAGGCGGTGATGAACGCTGTCCTCGTCTACTTCGTCCGGGACATGCGCCGCTGGATCCGGGGCCGGTTCAACGTCTGGTCGGCCCTGATCATGCCGGCGGCCTGGCTCGTCTTCGTCGGGCTGGCGCTCCCCACGAAGTTCACGGACCACTACCTCGACTTCATCGCGCCGGGAATCCTGGTGCTCACCATGCTCTCGGCCGGGATGCAGGGTGGCTCCTCCCTGATCTTCGACAAGATCCTCGGCTTTCTGAATAAATTTCTCGCCCTGCCCTCGCCGCGCGAGGCGATCCTCTTCGGCAAGATCCTCTTCATCACGGTCCGGGGACTCTTGCAGGCGAGCGTGATCATGGTGCTCGCCGTGCTGCTCGGGGCGACGATCTTCACGCCCGCGATGATCGCGTTCGCCTACGGCGTGCTCTTCATCTTCGGGGTTCTTCTCTCGGCCTTCTCGACCGCGATCGCGCTCTACGTCGAAGACCACGATGGATACGCAGCCATCAACGCCCTCCTCTCGATGCCGCTCTTCTTCACCTCCTCGGCATTGATGCCGTACAGCGTGATGCCGCCCTGGCTCAGGACCATCGCGCAGTACAACCCCGTCTCGTTCGCCATCGACCTGATCCGCTCGTTCGCGGCGCCGCCCGTGCTCTGGGCGAGCCTCGTCGGGCTCGTTGCGGTCGCGCTCCTGATGGTCGCGCTCTCCTCGTTCCTCTTCCGGCGGGTCACGGTCTGAGGAAGAGGCTTCACGCTCTCCCATCTCAGTGACCGGCCTTTCTATCCCGCTCCGACCGCGGGCCCCAGAGACCGTCCGGAAGAACCGGCGGCAGCCGAACTGATCGCTTATCCGGTCTGAATCCAAACGCCCTGTCGTGATCCCGTACAGGATCTGGGGAGAGGGGCCGTTCTCCGTTGTCCTCATCCACGGCGGGCCGGGCGCCCCTGGCGAGATGGGACCGATCGCCCGGGAGCTCTCGGTGGCGCGGGGCGTCTTCGAACCGTTCCAGGCAGCGACTTCGGTTCGCGGACAGGTCTGCGAGCTCGCCGCACACTTTCCGGAGCACGTCACCCTGCCGGCGGTCCTTGTCGGCCACTCGTGGGGAGCGATGCTCGGCCTTCTCGTCGCCGCAGCGCACCCCTCCTCCGTGGCAAAACTGGTGTTGATCGGATCAGGACCGCTCGATCGGATTTATGCCCACAGGATCATGGAGACCCGCCTCGGAAGACTCACAAAAGATGATCGGGACGAGCTCTATCTCCTTCAGAAAACTCTGAATGATCCGTCGGAACCTCCCTCCTCAGCATGTTTCGCCCGGTACGGCGACCTGATCGCTCGAGCAGACTCCGTCGACCCGATCGCGACGGAGCCCACGGGCTTCGCCTTTCAGTCTGCGCTCCACCGGCAGGTCTGGGACGAGGCGGCGGCTCTCCGTGCCTCGGGATACTTTATCGAACAGGCCCGGTCTATCGCCTGTCCGGTGGTGGTGATCCACGGGGCATCCGACCCCCACCCGGTCCAGGGGGTAGTCGGGCCGCTTGCGGATGCCGGCCTCTCCCCGCAGGTACATCTCCTCGCCGCATGCGGGCACACCCCGTGGATCGAACGACAGGCACGGGCTAGTTTCTTCGCGCTGCTGCGCCGCGAGATCACGGGGCCCGCCCGGCCGTGACGGATCCCCTCCCATCGCTCCCGGCGTATTGCTCTCCCATGCGATCCGCGGAACGACTCCGGGAATGGCAACAGATCTGCACCGAAGAAAGGGGAGACCTCCGGTCCCCCGGAGCGCAGATACGTTACCTGACGGGAAGCCGGAGCTCGACCGGGGCCTCCTCGGGCACGGCCGACGGATCGTTGAGGTTGAGCTCGATGATCGGTCCGGCGTGCTCGTATCCCTGCTCCTCCGCGAAGGCGAGCAGTCTTGTCCAGGCCGCCATAAGGGAGCCGAACAACCCCGATGCGTAATCGGGAGGTGCCGGCCGCCGGGAAGCGTCCAGACGCGCGATCAGCGAGAACCGCCGATGGTCATCCGGTCGGGTGCCATGTGCTACCCTACTGAATGTTCCCGTGATCGATATGGGATGTCGGAGTCTCCCGGCCGGAGAGCTCGAAGCGTCGCAGGTCTATCCGGGCGATCGCCCGGACCCCTTCTTTCCCCACGGGCAGACCGCGACGCATAGGCCGCAGGCGGCGGGCTCCCCGGCGTCTTCCAGCGCACGGTAATGCCGGTCGCATGCGGCGGCGTCGAAGCGCGCCTCCCGGGGCTCGTCCGGGGTGAAGGGCCGGCCCGTGAAGGCTCCGACGGGGCAGGAGTCGACGCAGGCCCGGCAGTCACCGCACCTAGGGGCGGACGGCCCCCCCGTGGGCTCGAGCGGGGCATCGGTCAGGACCGTGATCCACCGAACGCGGGGACCCCGGCTCGGCGTCACGAGGAGGCAGCTGCGGCCGATCCAGCCGAGACCGGCCAGGTGCGCCGCGAGCTTGTGCGAGACCGGACCCGCGATCCGGCTCTCGTCCGTTCGAAGCGAGGCCGGGACGGGCAGGGCGCGGTACCCGGCGCGAGAGAGACTCGCGGCCACGAGAAGGGCGCACCGGTCCAGGGCTCCGTTCACGACCGTATGGGTATGGTAGCGATAGAGGGCCTCCGCTGTCCGGTCCCGAGCTCCTTCAAGGCGATCGACGAGCGAATCCGCGAGCCCGATCCCGATCGAGACGGCGCGGGGATAGCCGGCGATGCACGGGCCGCCCTGGGCAAGGAGGAGATCATCGACCACCGAGAGGTCGGCGACCCCGACGAGATCGGCCCCGGCGGCCTCGGCAACGGCTCGCACCTGTTCGATGAGCGTCATGGAACTGTGCCGAGAGATGGATCGGCGACGGTGATGAAGGATGCCGTGGGACCGGGGACGTCGAAAGAAAAGGGGAGGTTCTTACATCCCCGGCATGCCGGGGGCCTTGGTCTGGGTGACCATCATATCGTCGACCCGGATCAGGAGAACTGCGGTCTCGGCAGCAGACTGAATCGCCTGCCGCTTGACCCGTGCGGGCTCGATCACGCCTGCCTCGAACATGTCCACGACCTCGCCGGAGAAGACGTTCAGGCCCATGTGCTTGCCGCCCTTCGCGTGCGCGGTGCGGAGGTCGACGAGCTTGTCGAGCGGGTTGAAGCCCGAGTTCTCGGCGAGGGTGAGCGGGACCGACTCGAACGCGTTCGCGAATGCGTCGATCGCGAGCTGGACCCGGCCGCCGACCGAGGCCGCGTACTCGCGGAGGCGGAGCGAGAGTTCGATCTCGACCGCGCCGCCGCCGACCACGAAGGTTCCGTCCTCCATCGCGTCCGCGACGACCGAGGTCCCGTCCACGACGGCCCGCTCGAGCTCGTCGATCAGGTAGTCGGTCGAGCCGCGGAGCAGGATCGTGATCGCCTTCGGGTTCTCGCAGCCCGAGAAGGTCACGAGCTCGGCGTCGTCTTTCTCCTCGACGAGTGCGGCGTACCCGAGGTCGCTGGCCGAGAGGTCCGTGACCTTGTTCACGATCTGGGCCGAGAGCGCCCGTGCCGCGTACTTCAGGTCCTTCTCCTTGACGTCCTGGATCGCGAAGACGCCGGCCTTCGCGAGGTAGTAGATGACCGGGTCCGAGATCCCCTTCTGGCAGAGGAGCACGTTCGCGCCCGAAGCGACGACTGCGTCCGCGAGCTGCTTGAGGGCCTCGCGCTCCTGGGCGCCGAACGCGTTGAGCTGGTCGGCCGTGTTGATCCGGATCTTCGCCTTGACCTGGGTCTTCGTGATCTCGAGCGGCTGGGCGACGAGCGCGACCTTCGCGTTCGCGACCTTCTTCGGCATCGACTCCGAGGCGCGGGTCTTGTCGATCACGATCCCCTTGATCAGGGCCGCGTCGTCGATCGCCTCGCCCTTCTGCTTCTTGATCATGATGTCGTCGCGGTCGACGATCAGGCCGCCGTTCTTCGACTCGGCGATCGTCATGACCGCGTCAACGACGATCCCGTTCAGCTTCTCCTTGACCTGCTCGATCGACTTGCCGGTCATGGAGGTGTCGGCGATCTTGACGAGGGTCTCGCGGTCCTTGGGGTCGACGCGGATCGAGTTCTCCTCGACGATCTCGAGGGCCTTGTTCATGCCCATGGTGTAGCCGTTCGCGATCACGGTCGGGTGGACCATCTTCGCGAGCATCAGCTCGGCCTGCTCCATGAGCGAGCCGACGAGGATGCAGGCGGTCGTGGTGCCGTCGCCGACCTCGGCGTCCTGGGTCTCGGCGACCTCGATCACCATCTTGGCGCCGGGGTGCTGGACCGACATCTCGTGGAGGATGGTGGCCCCGTCGTTCGTGATCACGACGTCGCCGGTCCCTGAGACCAGCATCTTGTCCATGCCGCGAGGACCGAGGGTGGTCCTGACTGCGGCCGCGATGGCCTTGGCCGCCGCGATATTCGAACGCTGGGCCTCCTGGCCGCGGGTCCGCTCGACGTTGTCCTTGAGAATGATGACCTGTTGTCCTGAAAGCACGGGTATTCCTCCCTATCGGGTAAGAGTGCTAAAAATGTGATTTGTCGTTCTATATATTCTTTTGTCAGACTCAGTCGATCCGCGAGACCTTGAAGACCGAGTAGACGGGCACGCCGTCGACCTCGTTCAGGCCGCGCTTGTCGAAGAGGACCCAGATCGCCACCGGAGTCGCCTTCTGCCGCCGGAGGTACGCGACGACCTCGTGCATGGTCTTCCCGCTCGTGATCACGTCGTCGATGACGATGCAGCGCTCGTTCGCGACGCCGGCGAAGTTGCCCGAGAGCGAGCCCGTCGGGTTCTCGGCCGACGAGTGCTTGGCCGGATGGTAGATCGCGAACCGGGCCTGCTCGCTCGCCGCGATCAGGGTCGCGAGGGGGACGCCCGAGAGCGCGATCCCGACGATCGCGACGCCGTCGAGTGTGGGCCTCTCTCCCGTCGGCGCGCCGCAGTGGTACCGGTCGAGCATCAGGCGCGCGACGTCGTCCAGGAGGAGCGCGTTGCCCGAGACCACGGTCCAGTCGATCGAGACGTCCTTCGGGGCGGCGTCCCCCTTCTTCTGGGTCAGCAGCCAGGTCACGGTCTCCTGCGAGAGCGAGAGCTCGTCCGCGATCTGCCCGGGCGAGTGCCCCTCGGAGAGGAGGTGCCGGGCCTTCGCGATCAGCTCGTCGAGCGAGGACATGGGAAAAGGGTCCGTTACAGACTATTTATGTATTGTCGGGAAGGTGTCGACGACGCTAGCGTTGACCGCGGGATCCGCCTTTGCGCACCGGCGCGATCGCCGCCCCGCAGATCGGACACTCGCCGGCCCCCTCGCCGTACCGGCCGCACCCGGTGCACCGGTACCCGCGCCGGCGCGGCGCGGCCCGCCGCTGTGCGATCGCCCGGCAGCCGATCTTCAGCCGGAGCGCGGCGTTCTGAAGTGCGAAGTCGTCCGTGACGAGAGTTCCGCCGTGCTCGAGCGCGAGCGCGAGCAGGTCGCGGTCGGTTGCCGAGAGCCTGTCCGCGTCGCCCGAGGCGACGGCACCGGCGTCGACGGCTCCGAGCGCGGCCGGCAACGGCTCGAGGACGGCGAGCCCGCGTTCGAGCGCAAGCTCGAGCCGGCACCGGGCCGCCGCGTCACGGACCTCGGCGAGGACGGATGGGGTCGTCAGGAGCCGGTCGCTGGGACCGAAGCCTGCGAGGACGGTCTCGCCCGCGGCGAAGAAGGCCGACGCGTCGAGCACGAAGGTCATGCCGAGAACGCCTCCCCTCCGCCGGGGGCGGGGGCGCGGTCGACGACAAGGCCGAACTCGCCGAGGAGCCAGCGCACGGTCTCCGTGTGCCGCGTGCAGGCCGTCGCCGTGAACGAGCCGCCGTACCGGGCGAGATAGACGATGAGCTGGTCCGCGAGGTGGCGGTCGACCTCGCCCGGAAGGGCGTGCTCGGCAAGCAGGGTCTCGGCCGCTGCCCGCCCGACCTGTTCGGCGGGGACCCCCCGTCGGCCGAGAGCGCTCCCTGCCTTCAGCCCCGCCCAGCAGGTGATGGACGAGCCTGTCGACAGCCCCTCGCGGAGGTCGACCACGGTTTCGCCGAGGGGACCTGTCACGGGCTCGAGCGCCCGCCTCGCCGCGTCGAGCTGCCGCCCGGGGACGTGGCGGGGCAGGTTCGCGGCGGCCGAGACCGCGCCCGAGTCGGCCGGCACCCGCGCGGCGTCGATCGGCGCGAGCCGGCTCGGCTCGACCACGGCCCGGACCTCGCCGTCCCCCTGCGGAACGTATCCGCGGCGACGGATGTCGAGCGAGACGCGTGCGCCGTGCGCCCGGAGGAACCGGAGGAGCATACGGTCTACGAAGTCTATGGTCGGCCCAAGCGGGACCTCGGTGCCGCCGACAACGGTGATCGCCCCGCCGGCCTCGAGCGCAACCGGCAGCCAGGCCTGGAGAACGAGTGCGATTCCCCCCGCGGTCCCGACCTCGACCCGCTGCTCCGCCCTCCGGATCGGCCCCGGCGAGAAGACGAGCCGGTCCGAGCCGATGGCGAGCCCATCGACCCGCGCCCCGCAGCAGCCCGCGACGGCCCTGACCGCCGCGATGTGCTGCGGCCGGAGCCCGGGGGTCTCCCGTCCAGCCCGCACCCCCGCGATCCTCGCCTCCTCGCCCGTGAGGGCTGCGAGCGCGACCGCAGTCCGGACGAGCTGGCCGCCGCCCTCGAGCTGCGACCCGTCGATCTCGAGCATCACTCGAGCGCGGCGGCGATCCGGTCGGCGGCCGTGATGCACGAGTTCGCCCGCTCGATCGTGTCCGAGCAGACGACCTCGCCGACGCCGGCGGCGGAGAGATGAAGGAGGGCTCCGCCTGCGAAGACGCCGTGGACGCATGCGGACCGGACCTTCGTCGCACCCTGGTCGAGGAGCATCCGGGCCGCGGCAGCGAGCGTACCGCCGGTCGAGATGATGTCGTCCACGATCACGACCTCGCGCCCGTCAACCGGGAGGGACTTCGGCCGGATCTCCACGCGGTCGCCCGAGAGCCTGGTCTTGTCGAGGTAATCGGTCGCAAAGCCGCCGACGGCCGCGACCTCAGCGGCGAAACGCATCGCGCCGTCATCGGGCGAGAGCACGAGCGGATCGCCGTCGCCGTCGGCGAGGTACCGCCCGATCTCGGGCGCGATCGAGACGTTCGCGGCCGGCACTCGGAAATGCGTGAGCGTCGACGGGTCGTGAAGGTTCACGGTCAGGACCCTGTCGACGCCGGTCGAGAGCGCCCGTGCGACGGCCCGGACCGAGAGCGGCTCTCCCGGATGAAAGCGCTTGTCCTGGCGCGCGTAGGCCATGTACGGCAGGACGAGCGTGTTCGTCGACTCGTCGCACGCGTCGACGAGGAGCAGCAGCTCGACGAGCGCGTTCGCGTCCGTGACGGCCCCCACGATCACGGTCTCGCCGTCGGTCTCGCCGCGGGCCAGCGAGATCTCACCGTCCGGGAACCGCGAGAACTTCACGTCGATCGTCTCCACCCCGAGCCGGCCCGCAAGCCGGGCGCCGAGGACCTGCGAGGCCTGCGTGCATACCACCTTCATCCTTCACGTCCCTGAGCTGAAAGTACTTAAACGATCGGACCGAAAAAATATAAATCAACACCGGGTTGAGAGGTCACCATCACAATGGATACAGCAATCGAACCGGTCTCCGCGCAGGACGACACGCTCTTTGACGACGTTGCCGTGGATGCGTCCTCCGAGATCGAGGTCCCCCCGCGTCTGGTCGACCAGGTGATCGGCCAGGAGCACGCGGTCGAGGTGATCAAGAAGGCCGCGATCCAGCGGCGGCACGTCATGATGATCGGGAGCCCGGGCACGGGCAAGTCCATGCTCGCGAAGGCGATGGCCGAGCTCCTCCCGAAGGAGGAGATCCAGGACATCATGGTCTACCCGAACGGCGAGGATCCGAACAACCCTGTCGTCCGGACCGTGCCCGCGGGCAGGGCCAAGCAGATCGTCGGCGCCCACAAGGCCGAGGCGAGAAAGAAGACCCAGTTCCGCAACACGCTCCTGATGCTGCTCCTGATCGGGATCATCGGGTACTCGTTCATCTCGTTCCAGTGGCTGATGGGTATCATCGCGGCGGCCTTCGTCTTTATGGCCCTCCGTTACTCGACGCCGAAGGAGGAGTCGCTCGTGCCGAAGCTGCTCGTCAGCCACGACCCCGCGGCCGTCGCGCCGTTCGTGGACGCCACGGGCGCCCAGGCCGGGTCGCTCCTCGGCGACGTCCGGCACGACCCGTTCCAGTCCGGGGGCCTCGAGACGCCCGCCCATGACCGCGTCGAGTCGGGCGCGATCCACCGGGCGCACGGCGGCGTGCTCTTCATCGACGAGATCAACACTCTCACCCCGCACTCGCAGCAGAACCTGCTCACTGCGCTCCAGGAGGGGGAGTTCCCGATCACGGGCCAGTCCGAGCGCTCGTCCGGCGCGATGGTCCGGACCGAGCCGGTGCCGTGCCGATTCGTGATGATCGCGGCCGGCAACCTGGACGCGGTCCAGGGCATGCACCCGGCGCTCCGCTCGCGTATCCGCGGCTACGGCTACGAGGTCTACATGCGCGAGACAATGGAGGACACGCCCGAGAATCGGGAGAAGTTCATCAGGTTCATCGCGCAGGAGGTCAGGAACGACGGCAAGATCCCGCACTTCGACCAGTCGGCCATCCGCGAGGTGCTTCGCGAGGCGCGCCGGCGCTCGATGCGCAAGGGCCACCTGACGCTCAAGCTCCGCGACATGGGCGGGCTGATCCGGGTCGCGGGCGATCTCGCCCGGCAGGAAGGGGCCGACCTGACCACGTCCGCGCACGTGATCGCCGCGAAGGAGACGGCCCGATCGGTCGAGGAGCAGATCTCGGACGACTACATCCGCCGGATGCGGGATTACGACCTCTCGGTCGTGACCGGAACGGCCGTCGGCCGGGTCAACGGTCTCGCCGTGGTCGGCCTCGACTCGGGTTCGGTGCTCCCGATCATGGCCGAGGTGACCCCGACCCAGTCGAACGACGGCGGGACCGTTGTCGCGACCGGGATGCTCAAGGAGATCGCGCAGGAGTCGATCAAGAACGTCTCGGCGATCATCAAGAAGTTCACGGGGACGGATATCCGGAACGTCGACGTCCACGTGCAGTTCATCGGGACCTACCAGGGTGTCGAGGGCGACTCGGCCTCGATCTCGGTCGCGACGGCCGTGATCTCGGCGATCGAGAACATCCCGGTCAGGCAGGACGTCGCGATGACGGGCTCGCTCTCGGTCCGCGGCGACGTGCTGCCCGTGGGCGGCGTCACCTACAAGATCGAGGCCGCGGCCAAGGCCGGCATTAAGACCGTGCTGATCCCGGCCTCCAACATGGACGACGTGATGATCGAGGACCGGTACCGGGCCGGCATCCGGGTGATCCCGGTCTCCCATATCGAGGAGGTCCTCAAGTACGCGCTCGTGCCGCGCGACGAGGCGGGATTCCTGACGAAGGTGAAGAAGATGGCCGAGCAGTCGGCCGCGACCCTCCACCCGCGCCCCTCGGCGCCGACCCCCGCCTGAGATGCAGCGCTATTACGACGTCCGCCACGTGGCGGGCGAGTCGACCAACATCGACATCGACAACGGGGTCGTGGAGTCCGCGACCACCTCCCTCTTCGACCGCGCCGTGGTCCGCGTGCTCGGGCCATCGGGCTGGGGCGTGGTCTCGATCGACAACTACCGGAGCGCCGACCTCGACCGGTTCGTGGCCGAGGCGCTCGCGCTAGCGGAGCTGACGGGCGAGACGGTCGCCCTCGCGGACGCGCCGCACCGGGTGCTTCCCATTCCCTCTCCCTCCGACGACCCGCGGTCGTACGGGCTCGAGGAGAAGACCCGACTCCTGGCCGGGGTCGAGGCCGTCGCACGCGGGCCGGAGGTCCGGAATACCCGCGCGGTCTACACCGAGCGCCACGAGACGGTCAGGTTCGCATCCTCGGAAGGAGTCGAGTACGCCTACGAGCTCGCGCGATCGGGGTACAACGTGCTTGCGGTCGCCGAGCGGAACGGCGTGGTCCAGATGGGGTACGAACGGCGGCACGCGATCAACGGCTTCCCGCTTCGCACAGGCGCGGCCTGCGGCGAGAAGGCCCGGGAGACGGCGCTCGCACTGCTCGACGCGCGGGCCGCCACGGGCGGGCGAATGCGGGTCGTGCTCGACCCCGAGCTCGCGGGCGTCTTCGCCCACGAGGCCGTCGGTCACGCCTCCGAGGGGGACCTGGTCCGCGAGGGCAACTCCGTCCTCGCGGGGAAGATCGGCGAGCGGATCGGCGCACCGGGGCTGACGATCGTCGACGACCCGTCGCTCCCCGAGTTCGGGTTCGATCCGGTCGACGCCGAGGGGGTGGCGACGGTCCGGACCGAGCTGGTCAGGGACGGCGTGATCAACGCGTTCCTGCACACCCGCGAGACCCTCGCGGCCGTCGGGGACGGCCTCGCAGGACACGCGCGGGCCATGCCGGGCGAGGTGCCGCTCGTCCGGATGTCGAATACGTTCATCGAGAACGGGGATGCGACGTACGACGAGTGCCTGGCCGAGTGCGGCACGGGCATTCTGCTGATCGGCTCCCGGGGCGGCCAGGTCGACCCGGGCCGCGG
>JADGNL010000110.1 GCA_017883495.1 Methanomicrobiales archaeon
GGCCGCCTTCCGCAGCTCGAGCAGGAGTTCGCGCCCGGAGAGACCGTCGTCGATCAGGAGGGACTCTGCGGTCCGCTGGGCGGCGGCCATGTCCCCCTCGCCGAGTGCGTCGAGAACGGTCCGTGCGCCGCGCTCGGCCCCGGTCACCTCGAAGGCGTCGAACGCGATGGGCGCGCCGGACGTCGCGGCAATCTCGAGCAGCATGATCGCCCGGCGAACGTCGCCGTGGGCCGCGGCCGCGATCATCCCGAGCTCCTCGTCGGGGAACGCGGCGACGTCCTCGGCCGCCAGGATCCCACGGAGAATTTCGATCACGGCCTCGGCCGGGAGCGGGCGGAAGACGATCGGGAGGCAGCGCGACGCGATCGCCGGCAGGATCGCCGACTGCCGCGCCGTGATGAAGATGAACCGGCAGGTCCGCGAGTACCGCTCCATGGTCCTCCGGAGCGCCTGCTGCATCTCGTTCGGCATGGCGTCCGCCTCGGAGAAGACCATCAGCTTGAACTCGGCGTCGAGCGGTCGGATCGCGGCGTACGTCCGCACGATCCGCTTCACGTTCGAGAGGACGGACTCGTCCTTGCGGTAGAGGTGCGAAAAGCGCTCATCGGCCTCGAGGTACGCCCGCCCCTCGGCGAAGAGGTCGCCGGTCGCGATCACGGTCGTATTCTCGTCCGCGTGCTCGCCGTAGAGCGCGGCCGCGAGGCAGCGCACGGCGCACATCCGCCCGGAACCGCCCGGCCCCGTCAGAAGGAGATGCGGGATCGTCCGCCGCTCTGCAGCCGATGCCAGCAGGGCGACCGCTCGGTCCTGGCCTACAATCCCGCAGAAGGCCGCGGGGCGGTATTTTTCAATCCAGAGCACGCTCCAGCCCCCGAACGATCTCACCTATTGCCGCCTGCAAGAGATAATGATTGTCGAGCCCCCGGACGAGCTCGTCCGCCTCGCCGTCTTCCAGGGAATCGTACGCCTCCGTGATCAGCGAAAAGGCTCGCGTCAGTTCGTCCACGATCGTCAGGGTCGCGGTCCGAGCCGTGCGCGAGAGCGGGTTGAGGTCGATCGTGATCACGGTCTTGCCCGCGGCACGGAGCGCCCCGCACCGGTCCCCGTCCTCGAGCGGGACGAGTACGAGATCGGCGCGACCGATCCCGTGAGGGAGGCAGAGTGCGCGGTCGTGAGCGAGCGGGAGGAGCCGTTCGGCCTCGCCATCGAGGACGGCGACGCCGTGGCGTTCGAGGAGAGCCGTGATCTTCGCCATCCGTTCGGGTGTCCGATGGAAGAGGTTCACCTCGACTGCGCAGCCCGTCGCCCGCTGGAAGGCCGCGCACTCCAGCGCCGCGAGCGCGGCCGTGTTTCCGTTCACGGAGAGGACCGGAGACTCCGCCCGCCGGATGAGGGCGGCGGCCGTTCGGGCTGCTCGCCGGGCCGTCTCGGTGGAGCGCTCGCCGATCAGGTAATCGAAGGCCTCGGCCCGCCCGTGGGCCGTGAGCCCCTCGAGTGCGACGACCCCCTCGCGGGCGCATCGTGCCAGTCGTGCGCGGACCACGAGCGAGCGGTACCGGGGATGGTCGGAGGGGATCACGACTCCTCCTCCAGCAGGCGGAAGCCCTCGGACGCGACGTGCAGGCGATAGACCCGGCCGAACCGGGCGAGGACACGGTCCGCTGCGGGCCCGACGGCGAAGACGCCGTCGCCGAGCATGGTCATCGAGGCCGGCACGCCGGCCTCGTCGCAGGCCGCGAGCGCGGCCCGGACGCGCGGCGTCACGAGTCCGCTCCGCTCGGCGAAGGTGCGCGAGAGCCGCACGAGCTCCTCGAGGCCTCGCGGCTCCGCTGAGGGAAACGCCGCGCGCACTCGCGCCATCGCATCCTCCGAGTCGAGGACGCCGGGCGTCGGGATCGGGCCGAACGAGACCGCTGCGACCGGCTCGTCCGAGGGGAAGCGGAGGATCTCGACGTCGACGCCGGGGCCGCGCCGGACCACGACCCCGCCGCCCTGCGCGGCCGCGACATCGCCGAGGCCGGTTCGGAACCGGACCTCGGCCTCGTGCGCTGCCGCCGCGATCTCGCTCCGGGAGAGGTCGAGGCCGTGGAGGGCCGAGAGGGCCGCGCCCGACGCGAGCAGGGCCGCGGCCGAGAGCCCGAACCCGGCCCCTATCGGGAGGGTGCAGCGGGTCGTGAGAGCGGCGGGCGCGTCGAGCCGGTCCATCAGGTACTCGACCGGGGGGGAGCTGTCGGCGACGGAGACCCGGCTGCCGCCTGAGCAGACCAGAACCCGGACACTCGGTGCGTCGGACCCGACGGCCTCGACCATCACTCCCTCCGCGATCACGATACCGCCGCCGATCGAGCCCGTAGCGGCGCCGTCCGCGTCGGCGCACCGGCGGAAGTAGCCCGAGACGTGGCCCGGAGACCAGGCTAGGGCACGCTCGACCATATGGCTTGGGCCACCTCCTCCTTGCTCGCCTCGACGACGCGGATGCCATGCGGCGAATGCAGGGCGAAGATCCCGCCGGCCGCTCCCATCGTCTCGGGAGTGTTCGCGACCACGAGCGCGGCCCCGCGCTCGAGCAGTCCGCCGGCCTGCGCGTCCGCGTCCTCGGCGAGCTTGAACGCGATGGTGACCGGATGATACCGTGCGATCACCTCGTCGAGCACTTTCGGCAGGGGCTCGAGTGCGAGCGTCGCGGGGGCGCCGCTCGGGAGCTTGCCAGGGAACCGTTCGGGCGCGAAGTCCGAGATTGCTGCCGCCGAGACGTAGATGTCGATCCCCCCGGCCTCGCCGTACGCGAGCACGGCCTCACGGAGCTCCGCGGCCGACGCGGCCGGAACGTTCCGGACGCACGGGAATCGGTCCGCGTGGACGACCGTGACCTCGGCCCCGCGCCGGTACGCCTCGAGCGCGAGCGCCCGGCCCATCCGGCCCGTCGAGCGGGTCGTGAGCACGCGCACGTCGTCGACCGTTTCGCGGCAGGGCCCGCTCGTGACCAGCACCCTCCGTCCCGCGAGCGGCCGCTCGTCGACGGCCCGCTCGGTCTCGAGCACGATCACGTCCATCTCCGCGATCTTCGCGCGGCCCTCCTCGATCCGCGGGGGCACGACCGTTACCCCGAACGCGGCGAGGCGGGCGAGGTTCTCGGCGACGGCCCGGTGGCGGTACATGGTCTCGTGCATGGCCGGCACGACCACGACCGGCAGGCCGCTGCCGAGCGCGGTCGTCGCGAAGGTCGTGACCGGCGTGTCGTCGATGCCGCACGCAACCTTGCCGATGGTGTTCGCCGTGCAGGGTGCGATGAGGAGGAGGTCGGCGCGCCCGCCCTCGCCGCACCATTGCACGTGCTCGACGAGCCCCGAGATCGCCGTGATCGCTGGCCGGCCGGTGGCATAGGTGAGCGTGTCGGGGCAGACGATCCTCGCGGCCGCAGCAGAGAGGACGGCCTGGATCAGGGCCCCCCGCCGCCGGAGCTCGTGCGCGAGCCGGACCGTCTCGACGGCCGCGATCGAGCCCGTGACCGCGAGTACGATCTCCTTTCCTTCGAGTGTCTGAATCGTCACAGGATCACCAGGTCGTGAACGGTGTGGAAGCGGCCGGGGCCGCAGGTCTTCACGGTGCGCCAGGAGGACGCTGTCGTGTGGCCGCTCTCGGCGGCCGTCCGGGCGAGGGCCGGGCCGAGCTCGCCGGGAGTCCGCTCGACGCCGTGGACGTGGAGAACGCTCCCCGTCCGGACGTGAGCGAGGGCGTCGGCGAGGAAGGACGGCGCGTCGAAGTGCCCGAGCACGAGCTGGTCGTACACGCCGGACAGGAGATCGCGGCAGTCGCCGCATTCGGCCTCGACATTGTCGGCGAGACCGTTCGCGGCGAGATTCTCCTCCAGGTACCCGAATGCGGTCGGATTGATCTCCATCGCATGGACGCGTGCACCGGCGCGTGCGGCCGGGAGGGTGAAGTAGCCGATCCCGGCGAAGAGATCGGCCGTCCTTTCGCCGGGCCGGACCGCACGGGCGAGGCGGCCCTTCTCCTCGCGGTTGCCTTGCGAGAACATCACTCTCGACGGGTCGAGCCGGTAGACGAGGCCGTTCTCCAGGTGGGCGACCTCGCCCCCCGTGCCATACAGTACCTCGACCCCGGGCACCCGTTCGACCCCGTCGTGGCCCCTGACCCAGAGGACACCCTTCGGAGAGCACCGCGCGATCGCGTCGCGGACGGCCGCATCGTCGGGATGGGGACCGTGGAAGAGGACGAGGTCGCCGAGCCGCTGGAAACCACGCGCCGCCGGGTTCGACCGTTCGGGAAGGTCTTCGTCCCATCCGTACCCAGCGCGGACGGGGACCCATGCGGTGCCGCCTGCAACGAACGGCCGGCGCGATCCGTCGACCCAGTCGGCCCCGGTGCAGGCGGCGAGCTCTCCTGCGGGATACCGACGGGTCCGCACGCGATCACCCCAGCACGACGAGACGGTCGCGGTCGCGCAGGACCCGGACCTGCCCCCCGGCCTCGACGGTCAGCCAGGACGGGCGCGGCACCTCGACGGCGGCGCTGGTTACGGGGTCGATCAGCCCCAGCATTCCATCGTCGATATAGGCTACCAGCGCCTCCGTCGCGGCCGAGCCGTGGCCGATCAGCCGTTTCGGCTCCTCGTCCCGGATGGTCCGGGTCCGCCCGGTCGCGAGGTCGACGGCACGGACATGGTCCCCCTCGGTAGAGGCGACCTCGAGATCTGCGCCGCCGGCCTCGATCACGTCCCCGCGCACGAACGCGTGAAGCCGGACCAGGTACGTGATCCGGTAGATGGGGCGCCCGGCCTTCTCGCCCACGAGCTTGGGGTGGGTCGAGTACCGCCCTCCGAGGCGTTGCGTGATCGCCTGGGAGATCGCGAGCCCGATCGTCTGCGAGCCGACGATGATGTCGAGCCCGTCCTTGGTCTCCTGCAGGTCGGAGACGTAACTGAGCCTATCGCCCTCGGCCTGGAGCGTGGCCTCGGTCTCGTGGGCGATCCTCGTCGCGGCCTCGATCTCGCGATCGGTCAGGCGACGATCGGTTGCGCGCACCTGCACGAACCCCTCGTAGTACGAGCCCGCGATCCGGTTGCACCGGTTGCACTGCTCCTTCTGCCAGACCAGCTCGACCGTGCAGCGGTCGCTGATCGGTTCGTCGTAGAGCGTGCCCGAGACCTCGACGTCCGCCATCGACCGGTTGGCCGAGACCTCGCGGATCGCGACCGAGAACTGCGGCCGGCGGACCTCGGGGTGGAGCCGGACCGCCGAGAGCGCGAGCCCGGGCCCGATCTCGGCCCGCTCCTGCTCGGAGTCGGTCCAGATCTGGCCGCTCTTCTGCGCGCCGCAGCTCGGGCAGTAGGTGTGGACCGCCCGGGGCTCGCACTCGAACCAGCGGGTCTCGGCAAGCCGGCATCTGCCGCAGAGCCCGTCCCTTCCCTCGCCGCCGGCCCCGCCGCAGCGCGGACAGAATGCTTCCCGGATGTTGTCCATGTCAGAGGCGATAGATCTGGGCGTGCGGGACGCCTTCTACTTCGAGGCAGCAGGCCTCGTCCACGAGCCCCATCTCTCTGGCCAGCGCGACCGCGCGCCGTCCGAAGAGATTGATGTTGCAGGCGTTCCTGAGCGCCTCGCGGACCTCGTCCTCGGCCACGGGCCGGTCGCCGTAGAACGAGTCCGAGATCGGCACCTTGGCCTCGCCGTGGCGAAGCGTCCGGTTGATGAGCTCGTCGTCGCAGACCGCCACCACCTCGCCCTCGCCGCGGACGCGGTGCACCTTCATGTACATACTTCTCATCCAATTGCCCCGCTCCATTAAAAACATGACCGTGGCGACCGGTTCTCGTTCAGAGCGCGATCTCGACGCCGTAGACCCGCGACGGGGTCTCGACGTGGCAGCGGGCGAGGGCCTCCTCGTCGAGCGCGCCGGCGGCGAGGAGGCGGAGCGAGGTCCGCGGCACGGTCTTCGGCCCGACCACGGCCCCGGGACGGGAGCGCTCGTCCATGTAGTCGGACTCGAGCATGAACGGTCTGCCCGAGGCGGCGACCTCCGGGATCGCCTCGTGCCGCGCCACGAAGGACGGCACGAGGGGGGTCGAGGGCTCGGCGAAGTGCTTGACCACGCGGGCGGGGTCCATGCCGGCTGCCCTTGCCATCCCGACCACGTCCGCGCAGGGGCCGCTCTCGGCGTGGATCTGGAGGGCGCAGCCGGCGCGCCCCGCGAGCTCGAGAGCGCGGTCGAGGACGCGGTTGGACGCTTCGGCCACCTCCGGCCCCGCGTCGTAGTGTGGCCGGCCGCTCTTGAGCGCTACAGCGCGACCCTCGGAGACGTACTCGGCCGCCACCTCGAGCCCCTCGGCCATGATCCGGGCGGACTCGGCCGGCGGCCGGAGCTCGGCGAAGTACGTGATCTCGGCCGGATGGACGCCGAGCACGACGAAGACCCCGAGTCCGAGCGCGCGGATCTCCTCGGCCACGGCGAGCGTGGCGTCGAAGACTGGCCGGTAGTCCGCGCCCGACGAGGGCGTGACCCCGAAGGACCAGGAGGGCTTCGCCACAAGGAAGAGGTGGGTGCCGCCGGCCCGGAGGAACTCCTTCGCGGCCTCGATCCCGCGCCCGTTCAGGGGGTCGATGTGGATGTGGTCATCCGTGATCGGGAACCGGCGGGGCGTCATGGCAGGAGAGGATCGTCATCATCGGGTAGTCGTCGTGGGGCGCGAGGCGTGCGTGGCACGACGCCCCGTTGCAGCAGGTCACGATCTCGACATCGAACATCAGCCCCGCGAGCTCGCTATACCCGAATTCGTTCGGGCGCATGCGGCGGGTGTCGAGTCGGACCGTGATCTCCTCCACGAACGGCTGGAGTCCGACGGCCTGCTCGATCGCCTCCTCGACCACCTCGGCTGTCTGGGGGGAGATCGGGGTTCCGACCCACTGGTGGTAGAGCGCGCCGAGCTTGATCCCGGCCTCGAAGATCGCCTGGTCGCGGTCCGATGTCATACCCTGATCGATGCGCGCGGGGAGGCCATTAAGCCGACCCCGGCTATAGACCGGTCGCCCAGCGGGTCGACGGGTACCACCGGACGAACGGCCGGGTGGGCGGCTTGAGCGGGTCCGTTGCCGGCCCGACCGCCGGCGATCCCGGGGACGTGGATCCGGAGCCCGGCACGACGGTCGTCCGCGTCCCGACACTCCGGCCGGCGAGGTCGCCGATCGTATAGCGCTTCCCGAATGGGGAGCGTGTCGCGACCGCCGCCGGGGTCGGTGTCGCCGACGGTGTCGCGGTCGCGGGCGCGGACGTGACCGCCTGAACCGCGGTCGGGGTGGCTGCCGGACCGGCAAGGAGGGCGTACATCGCGGCGCCGTCTGCCCGCCCCCAGCCGTAGACGTTGTCGCGACCGGTTGCGCCGAGGTCGACAGCCGAGCTGAAGAGGGCTTGCCGAACGGCCGCGGCCGAGAGATCGGGCTTCGCGGACCAGATCAGCGCGCAAAGGGCACCGACGTGCGGCGATGCGGCCGAGGTCCCGACGAAGACGGTCTTGAAGCCCCCGGCCCCCGAGACCGCGACGCGATCGGGGGCGCAGATATCGGGCTTCGGGATGACCGTGCGCGACGGGAAAAGGTGGGTCACGGGGCCGTTCGACGAGAATGGCTCGATCGCGACGGGATTGGATGCGCTGACCGCGCCGACCGCCACCACATCTGGAACAGCCTGATGGCCGTAGATGCCGTCGGCGGCGACCAGGTTCTCCGGGCTGACCTCGGCCCCGGGGGACGGGTACGCATACACCTCGAGGGTCCGAGCTCCGCCGGTGCCGCCGTGGTGGAGAGCCACGATCGCGACCTCCCGGTCCGCACCCGTATTGGTCCAGGAGATCGACTCAAGCGGATCGGACTGTCCGGTCTGGCGGCTCGTCGAGGCCCGCAGCACGTCGCCCTGGCGTGCGTCGCAAAGGTAGAGGTCGAAGTCGTCTCCGGCGGAACCGAAACGCTCGTCCCACTCCATGACCACCTTGAGATCCTCGCCGGACGGGACATCGGCGTAGAGGAAGGGGCGATCCGAACCGGTCCCCGAGAAGTCCTGGAACCCTTCGCTATCGCTGACAAAGGGGCCCTGGTAGTGCTGGCGCGCGTAGTTGCCCGTAGCCGTCACGTAGACGAGCCGCTGTGTGGCGAGGAGGCCCTCGAGGTGGGTGGCGATCACGCCGTCCTCGAAGAACGGCTCGCGGGGCCAGGCCACGTCGTCGACGATCACGGTGCAGCCTGCTGCGACCAGGTCGTCGACGGCCCGGTTGAAGGCGAGCACGCTATCGCCGTGGTCGTGGAAGTAGAGGTCGGCGCCGGGGGCGACGTCGTGGACGATCTCGAGCATTGCGGTCCCCTCGTTGCCCCCCTGGTCGTCGGCGAGGACCTTGACCGGCCCGAGGTCGCCGCTCGCCTGTGCGGTGGCGGCGCCGTCGACGCCGTCGGAGATCACACCGATCCGGACGCCGTTGCCGGTCAGGCCCTGCGCCCGGAGCACGTCCGCGCGGATCACGGCGTCGCCCGCGGTCATGGCCTTTCCGGCGGCGACCACGGGTCGATCCACCTCGCGGACCTGCCGGACGCCCTTGAGGTGTGCGAGGGCGGCGAGCTCCGCGACGGTTACCCGCGCCGTGACGAGCCGGTTCTTCTCATCACGGTCGACGATCCCCGAGAGCACGGGGTCGAGGATCGCGGTCGGCGTCAGGGGCGCGAGCTCCACGTAGACGTACGACCGGGCTTCAGGGCCGACGAGCCCGAGCGTCACAACGGGGTCGCCCTCGCGCACGCGCTCGGCAAGCGGCGTGGAGAGCACCGCGTCGTCGCTCCCGGCGTACGCGAGCACCGACGACTCGATCGGACTGGGCGCGACGGCTGCGGCGGCCGGCGCAAGGACGGCGCCGACCAGGAGGATGAGGAGCAGCGCGGCGCCCACGGCGCGGTGTCCCCGGAGTATCTGGGTCATGAGGCTCGGGCGGTCGGCGCCGCCACCTCTGACGCCGGTCCGTACTCACTTCCTCATCGCAGAGCGGCATCAGCATTGTGGTTGCGGACTTCTGTAGCGTTCTCCGGAGAATATTAATACCATCCCGGGGGGATTTCAGCTCACGGATTCCGGCCTCGGGCCGGGCCGCGGAGCGCGCATGTTCATCGAGACGATCCGATCGGAGGGGCTCGCCCACCAGTCTTACCTCGTCGGCAGCGACGGCGCGGCCGCCGTGATCGACCCGCACCGCGACTGCGAGGTCTACCTCGAGCGGGCCACCGCCCATGAGGCCGCGATCACCCGCATCTTCGAGACGCACCGGAACGAGGACTATCTGGTCGGCTCGCCCGAGCTCGCCCGCCGCACCGGGGCCACGATCCATCACGGGTCCAGCCTCGACTTCGCATACGGAGAGCCGACTAGCCACGGCGATCGGTTCGAGATCGGCCCGCTCACCATCGCGGCCCTCGAGACTCCAGGACATACGGCCGAGTCCCTATCGTACGTCCTGTACGACCAGGGAGAGCCGTACATGGTCTTCACTGGGGACGCGCTCTTCGCCGGGTCCGTCGGAAGGGTCGACCTCATGAGCGATGACCGGGCCGCGAACGCCGCGGCGCTCTACGACTCGCTCCACGGGCACCTCCTCTCGCTCCCCGATGGCACGGTGGTTTGCCCGGCGCACGGGGCGGGCTCTGTTTGCGGGGTCGGAATCCATGACCTGCCGCTCTCGACAATCGGGCATGAACGGGCTACGAACCGATCCCTCGCGATGGACCGCGAGGCCTTCGTCGCCGAGAAGGCCGGCGAGTTGACGTATCGGCCGCCGTACTTCCGTCGGATGGAGGAGCTGAACCGGGACGGTCCCCCGGTGCCGCCCGAACGATGGCTGCTCCGGCCGATTGGTCCGTCCAAGCTCGCGGGGATGCAGGTCGTGGACATCCGGTCCCCGACCGCGTTCGGCGCGGGCCACGTGCCGGGCAGCCTCAACATCTGGCGTATGGGTCTCACGGCCTTCATGGGCTGGGTCCTCGACTACGACCGGCCGATCGCGGTCGTCGACGACTTCGACCTCGATCTCGATCGGGTCGCGGCCGCCTTCCTCCGGCTCGGGTACGATAACCTGGCCGGCTACCTCGGCGGCGGCTTCGAAGCCTGGTTCCGCTCGGGCCTGCCGGTCGACCGGTTCCCCATCTGGACCGTTGGCGACCTCCGCGACCATCTCGGTGAGGTCACGGTCCTCGACGTGCGCGACGGCAACAACCGCGCCGGGCAGGGCGCGATACCGGGATCGCTCCACATCTATGTCGGAGAGCTCGCCTCCAGGCTCGACGAAGTCCCGCGCGACCGGCCGATCGCGGCTCACTGCGACGTCGGGTACAAGGGGAGCCTCGCGGCGAGCCTGCTGACCGCGCACGGATTCGACCGGGTCGTGAACGTGCTCGGCGGCTTCACCGCCTGGAAGAGCGCCGGGTATCCGGTCGAGAATGGAGTAGGCCCCGTTCGGCCCTCGCCGTCGTGACCGTCGCGAGCTGCGGCCGGGGCACCGCCGATCGTCCGGCCGGAGGGTCCGCCGAGGAACGGCCTCGCGGACCGGGGCGGGGGGGTTCGCATCTCGCACGGTGAAATGACCTAATGGGACATTCCCGGAATTCAGGAGACCGACTCGACCGAAATCTTTTCAAGCCCTGTCGCCTATCAGGTCTCCCTATGCACGGCGAGATGATGGGTGGCCAGGAAGGCATGGGCCACCAGATGGGGGGCATGGGCGGACACCGCGACATGCTTCTGATGCGCGCGTGGGAGTACCTCGACGAGGAGCAGACGCGTACGATGATCCTCCGGATGCTCGACAAGAAGATACTCTATATCGAGATGAAGATGCAGCTCGGGCAGCAGAAGCTCGAGACCCTGAAGATGATGCGGGAGATGATCGCGAAAGGCAGCACCGGCGGCAAGTAGAGATCGCGGTCCGGGTGGCGAGCCCGAATCGAGATCCTCTTTTTCTCCGGGATCGCGGACCCAGTCCGGCCCCTTCGCGATCGGCGGAATGCCGGGTTTCGGCTGGCGAACCAGTCCCGTACCGTCACTCTTTCGGGACGGCTTTCTTTCTCGATAGATCCGCGACGGCTCCGACGCTCAGCCCGAGCGCGACGCCGAGCGCTATCTGCTCAAACATGATGCCGAAGATGAGCCCCAGGCCGGCGCCGACGGCAAGCCCGGCCCCGGCATGCCCCCGGGGATCTTTCGCCTGATCCATCCTTCTCAATCGCCTCGCGGGCGCTTCACCGTATCTCCCGATCGGCCGTCTTCTCTTTGACGCGGTAGACGAACCGGTTGGTCGAACTGTTCTCGCGGACGCGGACCGAACGGACCTCCTCCACGAGCTCGATGCCGCAGGCTTCCTCGAGCCGCCGGCCCCTGAGCACGCCGCAGACCGCGGGCATCCGGTCCCGCAGTTCCATCTCGCGGTGGACCTGGCCCGAGGTGAGCTGAAACTCGGCTCGTCCCTCGCGCCGGGCCGGCGCGGCGTACTGTTCGCAGACGAAGCGGCGGACCCGCTCGGCCAGCGGTGCGTCGGACTCGTCCGGGCCGACCGCGTCCGAGCAGCCGCCGGGAACCTCGCCCGGCGGGATCGGCCCTGGCGGCGACACGGCGCAGGCCTCGCCGGGCCGGGCGAGCCCGGCGATCGCCGCAGGGATCGCTTCCATCCGAGCGACGATGGCGTCCATCCGGTCCACGAGAGCCGCTTCGAGGCTCGTCGCAGCGGCAGGTACCCCGCTGTCGAGCACGGGCGCGATATGCTCCGACCCATTCGTCGACGGGACGAGCCCGTCCGCGGGCGCGAGATGGAGGGCCGCCATGATCGCGTCCATCTCGCGCTCGCCGATCGTGAACCCAGCGTCGACGAGCATCAGCCGTTCCGCGAGGGTGTCGGCCGTCACGACGTCGAACCACTTGACCCGGTCGCGGTCAATCTGGCCCTCGGGGTAGGTCGAGCCGCGCTTGAAGTATCCCCAGGCCCCGACCTTCATCAGATCCCTCTCCTCGATCTGCGGAAAGGCGGTCTCGCGGATCCGGAGCAGGCGGTTCGCGAGGTCGAACCGGTGGGTCCGGAGCTGATGGAAGAGGTTCGTTTTCAGGGGTACCACCGCTCCGTCTGGCCCGTTCACCCGCCAGTCGCCCTCCTCCTCGCCGTGCACCTCGCCCTGGTAGGCCTTCAGGTCGAGCACGACGATGCCGCCGGGCATCAGAAGCAGGCAGTCGATCTCGCCGTTGGCAAGGAGGAAGTTCGAGGCGAGGTACACCGGGCCCGGAAGGTCCGCGCCCTCCACGATCCCGGCGAGCTCGCGCAGCTGCTCGAACTCGTGCCGGAAGCGGGGGTGCTCGCCGAAGAAGTACCGGAGCCCGGTCATGATCGGCGTGAGTATGGCGCTGGTGATGAAAAAGGTGACTCCGATCCCGGAGGGGACGAAGCACCGGCGATCTTTATCGCCTCGAATGGGATCTGAGGGGTTCGGAGGAAGACCTTGAACGAACTGTCTACGCGCACCACGACGACCCGGGGTCCCTGACCGCGGCCCTCCGGGCGGAGGCGAAGCGGTTGCTCGCGTCGATGGGGCACACTGTCGTCGACTCGGACCTCTTCCGGAAGGGCTTCCGGCCCGTGCTCGACGAGCGCGACTTCCCCGATCGCGCCCAGATCGACCGCTTCGTGCCAAATATCGAGATCCGCCGCGCGCTCGCCAGCGGCACGGTCCCGGCGGACGTGGCAACCGAGCTCGAGGAGCTCAGCGACGCTGACCTGGTGATCTTCCAGTTCCCGCTTTTGTTGTCGTCGGTCCCGGCGATACTGAAGGGAAGGTTCAACCGCGTCCTCTCGTTCGGCTTTGCCGCGGACACCGAAGGCCCGGTCCAATGACCCTTCCTGCGCAGGAAGAAAGCCTTGCCCGTCACGACCCTCGAGGCCCCGGAGGGGGTCTACGCGGCAGGGAACCAGCGCGGCGTCCGGAGCTCCTCGCGCCGATCAGCGTCAACACGCTCTCGTATGTGGGGATGACCGTGCTGCCGACCTTCATCGTGTACGGGGGGACGCCCGAGAAGGAACCTGAATGGGCTGTCTCCCAGGTGGAGCGGCTCAAGGCGCATCTCGTGCGGGCTCGTCCTGACCGGTCTTTGACGGTCCCCGTCGCGGGGTCTTCCGTGGTATCGGGCGTGATGCACATCGTCGAGGACAGCGAACTCCTCCCGGATCGCAGAGAGAGCCGGCAGGGGCAATACTTAAGTTGCGATCCTCCATAGAAGGTGCAACCGGCCCGTACGGCCTCACCCGCGGTTGACCGGCCCGGAGGCGTACCATGCCCAACGAGGAACCCGAGATGGAGCGGCTGCCCGGCAGGGCGGCCTCGTACTGGATCGAGAGCGCACCCGGCCCGGAGTACTCGGCAGCGCCGGAGAATGTCCGGGCCGACGTGGCCGTGATCGGCGGCGGTATCGCCGGACTGACCGCCGCGGTCTTGCTCAAACAGGCCGGAAAGAGCGTAGTCGTGGTCGAGGCGGACCGGATCGCGCAGGACGTGACCGGGCATACGACCGCGAAGGTGACCGCGCTCCAC
>JADGNL010000111.1 GCA_017883495.1 Methanomicrobiales archaeon
AAGGATCCATTTCAGCGGGACCCGACGGCATACGAACTGCTCGGGATCGAGCCGGGCGCCGGAGACGACGAGATCGACCGGGCGGTCGCGGAGGATGCCGCGGACCCGGACAAGGCCGCAGCGGCCGCGCGGGAACTGCGGGATCCGGCCCGGCGGGCGCTGGTCGACCTATTTCTCTACCAGGACCGGTACCTCGACGATCTGGCCTTCGGCGATCCCTTCGAGACGCTGAGCGAGACGGCGGCCCGGCGGCGCGTGGACGAACGGTGGCGCGCGATCGAGAAGCGCGGATTCCCCCTGTCTGCGGCCACGCACTCGATCGCCGTGCTCTCATACTGGGAGGCCCGCGGATCGGGGCGGAACGGGCCGGACCTGCCCACGGCGCCGGACGTAACGGCGCGCCTCTGGACTGCGGCCCTGTCCCGCTTCGCCGCACTGTGCGCGTCGGAGGCGTTCTGGACCGAGTGGGGTGTCGTGACCGGCAACCGCAGCGGGGGCGAGGCGGCTGCGAACGCCCTCGCGAGGCACCTCACGGACGAGCTGGAGGCGATGGCACAGCTCAGGAGGGGGAGCGGGGATGTTCCCGGAGAAGGGCGTGTTCGGGAACAGATCGCGCTCTTCCGGTCCGAGCTCGAGGCCGCTCGCGCCGTTTCGCAGCTGAAGGTCCTCTCGGGCCGGGGGCTCTCGCCGGCCGCGATCGCGGCCGGCCCGCATCTCCTCGCGGAGGTCGGGCTGCTCGAGAAGGTCCGGGCCGCGGTCGAAGAGCGGCGCGCCGACCAGCTGCCCCTCTTCACTCCCTTCGCCTTCATCGAGCGGCTGGTCGGCGAGAAGGAGTACGACAGCGCCCTCGGCGCGCTGGGGCGGCTCGACGAGGAGCAGCGCGGATCGCTCGAGGTGCGCCGGATCGAGGCAAAACTCCAGCTCGGCCTCGGCCTCAGGGACTTCGAGGCGGACAGGGTCGACGACGCCTTCGGCCACTGGGAACGTGCGATCGCCCTGGCCGGGGAACGGTCCCTCATCGCGGTCCCGCTCTCCGAGTCGGTGCTCGGAAAGGCCAAGCTGCTGCACAGCCGGGAGGAGTACGACGACACGATCGCACTGCTCCAGCGGGCCCTGCCGATCGGCGAGCGCGGGATTCTCCGCGTCCCCCTCGCGCACTTCCTGTTCGAACGGGGGGAGAAGCGGATCGCCCACGCGACGGCCGGAGCTGGGAACGAAGAGACGGACCTCGGCCCGGCGATCGCGGAGGCACGCGGCGCCGTCGCCGATCTCGAGGAGGCAATCGCCCTCGACCCGACGAACGGCGAGATCCGCGACCGGCGAAACGAGGCCGAGGACCTGCTCGGGGCACTCCTCTCTCGCGCGAAGCCGGAGGCCGCCGTCGTCGAGCCGGCCCCCCCGGAAGCCGACACGCCGTCCGAAGAGCCGATGGGAGGAGCTGCGCAGTCGCCGGCCGCGAAACGCGGCTCCGCTCTGATGGCCGTCGGGATCGCGCTCTGGGTCGGTGTCGGCCTCCTTGCCCTCGTCGCCTACCCGCTTCTCATGCCGCAGCACCTCGGCGGTGCGGGCACGATCATCGCCATCGGCGTCGCCGTCGGCTGGGTCGCGATCAACGCCATCGGCTGGGTCCTCCTGCGCTGAGCAGCCTGACCGCCTCCGCTCCTTTTCGCGACGCCTTCCGTTCTCCTTCAGCGAAAGCGCCGGCGATGAGAAGTGCGATCGTCCCGGGGGACGGCCGATGCAGCGGTGCCGATAAATCCGGGGATCAGGTGCCGGAGGTAGGGCCGCCGGCGAGCGGCGCTCCGGGAGTCGGGGTCGCCTGCCCGGGCTTTCTGCGGGGTCGGCGCCGGCGCTTTCTCGGCGCCTTCGCAGGCTCGGCACCGCCGGCCGGCTTCGCTGTCGGAGCGGCCGGAGCCTTCCGCTGCCGCTGCTGTCCCGGTTCCTTTCGCTCCGGGGGTTCCTTCTGCGGCTTCGGCTCCTTCTGCTGCCGCTGCGCATTGCTGGGCGGGACGTACGGGGCCGAGTTCCGGCCCGGGCCGATGAAGGTCATCAGGATCTCGTGGGCGACCTGCGATCCGAGGGTGGGCGCGAGCGTCTCGAGCCAGAGGAAGAACCCGGCCATGTGCGGCGTTCGGGCCGATTCGAACTTGAACCCGCCCTGCTTGTCCCGGACCATCTTCAGGTACTCCTTCCGGTTGCGCGAGCGCAGGTAGACGATCGGATCCCCGTCGGGCAGGTTGACCGCGAGCACGACCTTCGAGTAGAGCTTCGGAACGTCTCCGCACGGGATCGGTTTGCCCCGGATGGTCAGGGGATAGCTGGCGCAGAGGGCCTTCGCGGCCGACGGGTAGAGCCCGCCGCAGAGGATCTTCCGGACGATCGGCGGCAGGTCGTCGGGCTCGGCGAACTCGGCCTTCGGTGTCTTGGCTCCGACCATCTGCAGGAGCCGCTGCCGCCGCTCCTCGTGGAGCGCCTTGAAGTCGAACGGGCGCTTGGCTCTGATCTCATCGGCCCGGAAGAACTTCGGGTTCTTCGGGCTCTTGCGGATATGGTTCTTGACCGCGTGGCCCTGGATCATCCGCTTGAGCTCCTCGCACGGGCCGGCCAGGATCAGCGCGTTCTCGGGCTCCTTCATGATCCGCTTCACGATCGGGTGACGCGAGACGTCGACCGTGGAGTAGAGCAGGAACGGGACCTGGGCCTGGCCATAGATGAACCCGATCAGCCGCTTCTTGAACCGGATCTCGGCCTCGAACTCCTTCATGTCCGTCGGCGAGGTCACGATCTCGGCAAAGGCGATGTTGCCGTCGCGGTCCTTCAGGAGGAGGTCGAACTCGGCGAGATCCTGGCCGTTGCCCCGGATCTTGATGTCGCCGATGTTCGAATAGAAGAGACCGTTCTGGCCGAGGGCCGCGGCGCTGCCGGCAGGCGGGGCGTCGGCCCCCTTCCGGGCGATGCCGCCGATAAGGTCGGTCCGCTCGACGAGCCTGAGCATCCGCTCGTAGCAGACGCCCTCGAACCAGCGCCCCTCGGCCGTCTTCATCTGGGGAAGGTCCTCGGAGAAGAGCTGCCTGCGCTCGTTTTTGCGCATGTGCTTGGTCGCATCGATCACGAGCGCGGGCGTGGGCGGCACGTCGTCGAAGTGCTCTTCTATCCAGCGGACCATCTCGGACATGAGGGCTTAACCCCGTCTCCCCACGAGCTGCACCAGGTGATCGCCGACGCCCGAGGTCGAGGACGCGCCGCCCATGTCGCGCGTCACGACCCCGTCGACGATGGTCCGCTCGATCGCCCGCACCACGCCGTCCGCGGCCTCGTGCTCGCCGAGCGAGTCGAGGAGGAGCGCGCCGGCCCAGACGGTCGCGATCGGGTTCGCGACGTTCTTCCCCCGGTACTTCGGGGCCGAGCCGTGGATCGGCTCGAACATCGAGGTCCCGTCCGGGTTGATGTTGCCGCCCGGCGCGAGGCCGAGCCCGCCCTGGATCATCGCGCCGAGGTCGGTGATGATGTCGCCGAACATGTTCGGCGTGACCACGACATCGAACCACTCGGGGTTCTTGACGAACCACATGGTGATCGCGTCCACGAACGTGTACTCGGTCGCGACGGAGGGGTGCGCGGCGGCCACCTCCGCGAAGACCTCGCGCCAGAGCCCATAGACGTCCGAGAGGACGTTCGCCTTGTCCACCGACGCGAGCTTCCGCTTCCGCCGTTCGGCAAGCGCGAACGCGTACTCCATCACGCGGCGCGACCCCTCGCGGGTCACGACGCCGATCTGGTACGCGAGCTCCTCCGCGTCGGACTCGATGTCGAGCCCGAACTTCACGGAGTAGAGCGAGCGGAGGACCTCGAGGTCCGCGCGGCTCCGCCCGGGGCCCTGCCGGCCGCCGATCCCGACGTAGAAGTCCTCCGTGTTCTCGCGGACCACGACGAAGTCGATCTCGGCCGGGCCCTTGTTCGCGAGCGGAGTCGGCACGCCGGCCAGGAGTTTGATCGGCCGGAGGTTCACGTACTGGTCGAAGTGGAACCGGAGCGCAAGCAGGATCCCCTTCTCGAGGACGCCGGGCTTCACGCGCTCGTCGCCGATCGCGCCGAAGTAGATGGCTTTGAACTTCGAGAGCTCGGCGAGGTCGTCCTCGGTCACGAGTTCGCCCGTCTCGAGGTAGCGGTCCGCGCCGAGCGTGAACCCGGTGAAGTCGAGATCGAAGCCGTACCGCTCGCCGGCGGCCTCGAGGACGCGGCAACCCTGCCGCACGATCTCGGGGCCGATTCCATCGCCGCCGATCACCGCGACTCTGTGCTGCACGTTCCCACCCCCCCGAACGTCTTCGCGTACTCGACAAGTCCGCCCGCGTCCGCGATCCGCTGGAGGAAATCGGGGACCGGGTCGAGCGGGTACGTCGCGCCGCCGACCGAGATCGTGTTCGCGCCGAGGTCGACCGCGACCTCCGCGCCGTCCTCGAACCCTTCCGTCGAGGCGGTCGTGAGCGGCAGGAGGCCGACGTTGATCGCGTTCCGGTAGAAGATCCGGGCGAACGACTCGGCGACCACGTACCGGACGCCCGCGCCTTTCAGCGCGAGCGGCGCGTGCTCGCGCGACGAGCCCATGCCGAAGTTCCGGCCGCCGACGACCACGTCGCCGGGGAGCACGGACTGCGCGAACTCGTCCCTCGTCCCCTCGAACGCGTGCTTCGCGAGTTCGGCCGGGTCGTTGATGATCAGGAACCGGCCGGGGACGATCGCGTCCGTGTCGATATCGTCGCCGAACTTCCAGACGCGGGGGGCCGCCATGCTCTCCGGGAGCGCCACGGTTCTCACACTTTCACCCTGCTTCTCGATCTGCTCGGACATCTTTAGACCTCCCGCGGGTCCGTGATCTCGCCCGTCATCGCCGTGGCCGCGGCCGTTGCCGCCGACGCGAGGTAGACCAGCCCCTCGGTCGAGCCCTGCCGTCCCCTGAAGTTCCGGTTCGAGGTGGAGAGCGAGACCTCCCCCGGCGCGAGCAGGCCGAAGGCCCCGCCCATGCAGGGCCCGCAGCAGGGCGCCTCGACGAGCGCGCCGGCAGTGACGAACCGCTCGATGAGCCCCGCGCGGAGCGCCTTGAGGTACTCGTCGCGCGAGGCCGGGATCACGATCACCCGGACCGCGTCCGAGAACGAACGGTCGCCGAGCACCGCGGCGGCCTCGGCCAGATCCTCGAACCGGCCGTTCGTGCAGGAGCCGATGAAGACCTGGTCCACGTGCGTGCCCGCGACCTTCGCGATCGGGACCACGTTGTCGACGTTGTGGGGGACGGCCACCTGCGGCTCGAGCGTTGAGGCATCGTAGGTCCGCGTCTCGACAAACGCTGCGTCGTCGTCCGACGCGAGCTCGAACGGAACTGCGCCGGGGCGCCGGGCGCGGACGTACTCCCAGGTCGTCGCGTCGGGCGGGACGTACCCGGCCTTCGCGCCCATCTCGATCGCCATGTTGCAGAGGGTCATGCGGCCCGGCATCCCCATGCCGGAGACGGTCTCGCCGCCAAACTCGACCGCGCGATACGTCGCGCCGTCCGCGCCGACGTTACCGACGATCGAGAGGATCAGGTCCTTCGGTCCCACGCGGTGGGGGAACGCCCCGGTCACGGTCGCCCGGACCGTCTCGGGCACGCGGAAGTAGAGCGAGCCGAAGCGGAGGGCGAAGCCCATGTCGGTCGAGCCGACCCCGGTCGCGAACGCGCCGACCGCGCCGTACATGCAGGTGTGCGAGTCCGAACCGATCACGATCTCGCCGGGCGCCGCCTTCCCCTTCTCGAGCACGACCTGGTGGCAGACTCCCTCGCGGAGGTCGTAGTTCAGGATCCCCTGCTCGGCCGCGAACCGCCGCATGAACGCCTGGTTCTCGGCCGCGGGGATCGAGTCCGCCGGCACCTGGTGGTCGAAGAGCATCACGACCCGGTTCG
>JADGNL010000112.1 GCA_017883495.1 Methanomicrobiales archaeon
TATCCTCTCGGCCGCTTCGCTCCGAAGCGGTGGTGGTAGGTTCATTCCCGCGCGGAGGGTTGGCACGGCGCCTGGCCCGGAGGCCGTCGAAGAGGGTCTGTCACTCCACGCGCGATTATCACAGATACGATCCTGACCCGATAAATGTTTCGAAATGTTTCTGTAAAAACCGGGGGCGGACTCCCGGCGGAACCGGCAACGGTCCCCGATGCGGCAAAACCAGGTACGATCTCCGGCGCCGTCGCGGCCCGCGCCGGTATAACGGGATCGCGGGTGCGGGGGGGCGCCGCATCCATGGCCTCCCCCCATCAGTCGGCCGGCAGCGGTCGCGGTGGATAGTATTCCACCGTGACGCCGGCCACGTTCACTCTGTTGACTGACGGCCCGTGGACCTCGAGCACCGCCATCGGCCGATCGACGACGATCGCGATCCGGTTGCCCTTCATCGCGTAGCCCCGGGCGCGGTATCGGGCAAGGTCCGCGACGTGGCCGGGGGCGTCGACGAACTCGAGCCGCTCGGTGACCCCGAGGAGCACGGGCTTCCCGGTACCGGCGAAGTTCCGGACCTCGACCTCCACCTCCGCGTCGCTCCCGACCATCTGCAGCGCCCGGCGCGTGGCGCCGTCGGAGACGAAGTCCTTCACCGTCATCCGTTCGCCGCCGTACTCGACGACGAGGCCGTAGGCCGAGCCCGTGTCCGAACAATCCTCTATAGTCAACCCGTTGCTCTCCTCGTTCTTGCAGAGGAACCCGGCCTTCCTGCAGCGGACCGCGTGGCAGTCGACGAGCCGGGCGGACTGGACGTAGAAGCCGGACTGGTAGAGCTCGGCCGGCAGCGTGCCGGAACGGTGGCCGCAATTCAGGGCGTGACATCGTTCGAAGAGGACGTCCTTCGCCTTCTGGTGGTGGCTGTCCCAGCTGCCGTCGAGGTGGAAGCCGTCCTGCCAGCAGTTCACGGCCCAGCAGTCCCTGACGGTTAAACCCTCGACATCGCCGGCGTCGGGGATGTCGAAGCCGCAGGACCAGTCGCGCTTCCCCCCGCCCTCGAAACCCGAGCCCGCCGAGATCGCGTGGCACTGGTCATAGAGTATGTTCGCAAAGCCGCCGCCCTCGTTCGCGCCGGCGAGGTTGAGGGAGAAGCCGTGGTGGTACGACCGCTCCACCGAGCAGCGGCGGAACGTCAGGTTCCGCAGCGTCTTTCCCCTCCGGCCCCACGCCATGAACGCACCCGTGCACCCGCCCTTCCGCCCGAAGTCGAGGTACGTCTTTCCATCGAGCGAGTTCGTGACGTAGACGTCCTCCGCGGTGAACCGGTCCGCGTGGACCTCGAGCCCGACGTAGCCGAAGCCGCCGAGGTTCGCGACGGTCGCGCCCGGTGCGTCGGCGACGATCCGGCAGGGCTCGCTCTCGGCGACGATCCGGGTGAGGCCGGGGCCGGCGCCCCGCACGGTCACTCCCTCCGCACGATCGCGCCGGCTACGAGGCCGGCGCCGATGAGTTCTTGCATGGTGGTTCCTCCTGAGAAGAGAGCGGTTCGGGGGAAGGGGCCGTATCGAAGAAGAATCGTCCCGTGTGAATTTATTAATGCACTACGGCGGAAGAACACGAAGAAAAAGATGGGCGGGGGGCTCGTGGGAGAGGATCCGCGTCGCCCCGTTCTCGGAGGAGGAGACGGTTCCGGGTCTCCATCGCCGGGCTCCGGTCGCTGTTGTCCGCCCCGTCCGACCGCCACGCTGGTACCGGGGAAGGGTGGAGGGGCCGTCTCTCTGCATACTCAAGAATTCCGATGTGGTGCCGCCGCCATGGTCATGGCCGCGGGCAGTCGGATCCTCGGCGGCGAAAGATATGAGGGGCGGCGGTCCCGGCGTGAACGTGAACGGGCCGCAATTCCGGGCCGACGATTGCGGAGGACGGCGATCGGCGTACCGGCTCCCTCCTCCGTGGAGGTTACCGGAGACGATGCCGGGAATTCCCATTCCGGACAGAGAGCCGGATCCCTACCTCGGTCCGCGGCAGCGTGGAGAAGGCTTATCCTTCGGAGGGGGACACTGTGAAAACAATGGATCCGAGTGGGGAGGAGGAACTCTACCGGTTCGGCCCGATGGGGATCTCGATCTCGTTCGCGCGCCCCGGCCCCTTCGTCCTGACCCGGCGGAATAATACCGAGGTCGTCCTGACCGGCCGGCGTCTCTACGGGCGAGGAAAGATGCCCGCGTTCGCGGGCCTCTTCAACAGGGGCGAAGCGCCGGTGTTCGACGTCCCGATCCGGGAGATCGTCGCCATCGAACCCGCCGACTTCCTCGCCAACCGGGCCGTCCTGATCCGGTACCGGAGCCCGGCCGGGGAGAAGGAGGTCTCGATCATCGGGGCCGTCTCCTGTCACGGTCATATCGCCCGTCTCATGGACCTCCTCCCTCCGCTGATGGCCGGGGCGGGCGGCGAATGAGACGGGACCGCGATCGGGCGCCGATCGGGCGAACCGCCGATCTCCCGGCCTGGACCCCCCGCCGCGCCTCCCGCCGGTAGCACGCCGCGCAGAGGTGGCCGGCCTCGTCTTTCCACGCCGCGGCCTGGAGCCCGCAGACGACGCACCGGCCGACCGCGGCCGTGACGCGCTCCATCGCCGCCGGGCCGATCGCGCCGGGACAGCATGGATTGATTGTGATAGAACGACGGCGGCGTTGCGCAGATCCCGCACCGATCACTTTGCTTTGAAAGTAAACATGCCAGAGCAAAAATACCATCCGGAACTACGGATGACCGGGAACCGGACGATGCAGTGCAATGGACTGGATGGAGACCTGCTCGCGCTGCTGGCGGAGTCGCATGGACTGAAGGCCCGCGTCTTCTCGCTCCTCCGCCTTCAGCTGCTCCGGGGGCTCGCGTCCCTCGGGCAGGACGGCGCGACGTACCGGGAACTGAAGGCCGCGCTCGAGGTGAGCGACGGCGCCCTGTACGCGAACCTGAAGGCGCTGATCGCGATGGGCTACCTCGAGCCCGAAAAGGTCCCGGTCGAGAACAAGGAGCTCGAATCGTACCGGGTCACGCCGGCCGGGGACGGAGAGTGGGAGCGTGTGCGGGACTGGCTCTGCCGATTCTGCGAATGCGGAGGCGATCGCCGTGCCGAACCGTGACAAAGTCATCGAGAGCTTTCACCAGCTCGGCTTCGCTCCCCGCGTTGGGGAGTTCGAGGACCGGATGCTCATCCAGAAGTGCGTCCTGCTCCTGCAGCTGAAGGGCCTCGGGACGACCTACCCGTATCGCCTGCATATCCGCGGGCCGTACTGCGAGGAGCTGAACCTCGAGGTGTTCGCGCATCGGCCCGAGTTCGAGGCCCCCGCGCTGCGGGGCGCGCTCGACGAGGCCGAGCGGGGGATCGTGGCCGAGTTCGGCGAGACCTTCGAGCTCCGGCCGAACCAGCTCGAGGTAGCCGGGACGTACGCGTTCTTCGTCAGCTGCGACGGCCTCGATCACCTCGAGGCGCACCGAAGGACCCGGAAGCTGAAGTCCTTCGTCCCCGCAGCGCAGCAGGCCCTGGCGATCTCACGGGTGAAGCGATTCCTCTACCCGCCGTCGGAGGAGGAGACGCGGGAGATGAAGGACGAGTTCGCGCTCTGGCAGAGCGCGTCACTGCGATCGCCGGGGCGGGACCACGAGTAGGCGGGGCGAGATCTGGCTTGTCGAGCTCCTCGACGGCCGGGGGCACGAACGGCAGGGGCGTCGGCCCTGCATCATCGTCGGCGAGGCAAACGGGCTGGTCGTCGCATCATGGACATTCGCCGGGACGATCACACAGGCGATCGGCCGGCCATGCCGTTCGACGAGGAGGCTGATCTTCGAACCGCGAATGCGTCGGTACCCGTCATAGCCTATCAGTCCCCCTTTTTTCCGGAATTCAGGAAATATATCTACACACAAGGCCTGGAAGAGATCAAACCCGGATCTGTCGGGATCATCGGGTGAGGAGGGGTGCGGTACCGGGGGAAGTCTGCCGGACACCCGGCCTGTTTTGCAGCTTGACAGGTACTCGGCTCTCTGCTACCACCTGGATGAACGAGTGTTCTCCGACTCGTCGGCGAACACACTCCCCGGTGCCCTCGCTCCCGGAGATTGACGACGGCCCCGGTACTCGTCTTTGCCTTCCGTTGGCTTGGGATACCCTTAACATGTTTCAGACCATTACGGGCCTCTATGTCACACATGGGCGGGAGCGTCCAGCAACGCATACTTCAGCAGGTGTCCGAGCAGGGGTATTGCCTGCTGAACGCGGTGAAAGCCCCTCAGCCCTCCGTGTCCCGGGCGGCCGGCCAGCTGGCGGAAAACGGGCTGGTCGTGGTGTGCGAGTTCCTTATGAGCTTCCCCGATCCGCGGTCTACCTCCGGCCGGGCCGACCAGGAGACCATGGCGGCCTTTCCTCCGGGGTTGACCTATGCGGAGCGTATGGCGATCCGGAAGGAGAACGGGCTTATGCCCGGGCGCGAGTCCAGAGCCCTGGCCGGGTAGAAGCCCGTACGTCAATTCCCCTGAGTGAGCCGCGGCCGCGAGGAGACCGTCGGCCTTCCGCCTCCGCCAGAGCTGCTGGTTGGACGGGTCCGGGGCCCTGGCCACGTCGGCCCGGCTGGCTCTCTCCTCAGGGAGACGACCGGCCGCCAGTCGACTCAGAACAGATGGTGCCTTTCCCGAACAAGGGGACGTACCGTCTCGTGCCTATCACCCCGCCTCGAGGACCCTCCGTCTCCCTGCAGCGCGCCGGATAGTACGGGGGTACGATGACCTGCCTCTCAGGTGCAGATGAACCCATCGACGATGCGGCCGGACGGCGTAGAACTATCTGCCAGGCGGAAGATGGGCGAGGCCTCGACCTTCTTCTTCACCCTGCCGGCCGCGTGAGAAACGGGGTCGGCCGCACTACATTCCGGAGCGGCGGCACCGCCACCTCCTCCGTCTGTTCTCCAGCCCGGGGCGGGCTCGTCGCTCCGGCCTTCGTCGGCATCATCGACCGGCGGGAATGGTACTCTTTATCCCTGCAAAGACGACGGAAAATATCGGAAAATTTTTGTAAGATTTTCCGATTCTTTCAGGACGAGTCATGAAGATCCCTCAGTCGCCCCCGGACGAGGCGACGCTCTTCGAACGCTTCCATGAAGAGTTCACGTCCCTTCTCTTCACCTACAGTGTCGATGGCGACCAGTCGAAGGAGATACGGGACCTGGTGCGGCGGTATAACGATCGGCAGTACCTTCACTGGGACGAGCTGCGGCGCAGGCCCCTGCCGACGGCCCCCGAGGCCGTCTGGCTGCTCCTGCGGTTCCTGCGGGAGGGGAAATTCCGCGCTCTCCGATTCGGCGGAGACGCGTTCCGGTTCGTGGTCCTCGAGAAGTTCCAGAAGGAACTCCACCTGATCGACATCTCCTCGCCGGCCACCACCGACTGGCTCGGCGCCGAACCCCTGAGCGAGAGGGCCCGGCAGCAGTACCTGGACAACTCACTGATGGAGGAGGCGATCGCGTCGAGCCGGCTCGAGGGCGCGGCCACGACGCGCGATGTGGCCAAGCGGTTCCTCCGCGAAGGCAAGCGGCCGAAGACGCACGCGGAGCGGATGATCCACAACAACTACCAGACGATCACCCATCTCAAATCGATCAAGGACCGGCCGCTGACGGCCGAA
>JADGNL010000113.1 GCA_017883495.1 Methanomicrobiales archaeon
ACGCGGTCCGCACGAAGAGGACCGGGTCGTGGACCACATTCGCGACGACCCACCCCTCTCGCGCCACGTTCGCCGCGGTGTGCGAGCCCCGGTAGAGAACCGCCGTGAGCGCGTCCCCGCGCCGGTGGATTCCGATCGGAGCCGCGTTCTGCCGCGTGGTCGCGATCACCTCGCTGATCCCCGGCCCTAACAGTCCCATGCCCACCCCCGACCGAGTGCGAGAAAGATCGCGCCGATGGTGATATCCGCGAGTGAGCCCGGGTTGACCCCGCGCCCGATGCACCACGTGTCGAGCGACTCGAGCGTGACCTCGCCCCGGACGACATCGGCGGCCCGGCGCCGCGTCTCCTCCGCAAGGTCAGGGCCGTGCTTCTTCGCGATGAAGGTGTCGGGCTCGTTCGCGAGCAGGGCGAGGAACGCCCGCGCGACAGCGGTCCGTGGCTCGCTGTCGGCGAGCAGGGCGTCGGCGGCACGGCGGCAGAGGGCGAAGCCGTTCGTCCATTCGCGCGCGACCATGTCGCGCGGGGCCGAGTGGGCCATCACGTCGAGGAGGGTCATGCCGCGGGTACGGAGCGCGTCGGCCGCGCTGGGGTCGTTCACGTCGAGCTCGTCCTTTGCGGCCACCCGGACCCGCGTCAGCCCGAACGCGCGGTAGAAGGCGACCGCGTCCTCGACTGTCGAGGCGCGGATCGCCTCGATTGCGCCTTCCAGCGTCCCCCCGTAGACGAGCGGGATGAGGAGGAGGAACGCGCCGAAGTGCGTATTGCCGCCGGCGTGGCATGCCGTCGCGCCGACGGCGGCCTCGATCAGCGGCCCGAGCCCGGCGCTTCGGGCCTCGGAGGCCTCGAGGGCCGGGCGGACCGCGAGCGCGGAGACGATGAAGTGTTCGAGCCGCGTCTCCGCATAGTCGTGGCAGCGGTCAACATTACCGGGCTTGGGCGATGCAAGCACCTCGAGCGTCATCGCGAGCTGCGCTCGGTCTGCACCCGACGACGGGAAGGTGCAGCCGCGCGGGGGCATGACTTCAGGCCGTCCCCGGCGGCGCGGCGAAGACCTCGCGCGTGATCTCCTCGGAGAGGCGCCGCTTTGCCTGCATGTACTCCTTCTTCGAGACGCCCATCTGCCCGAGGGTCATGTCGCGAAACATGCAGGGCGACGAAGACTTGCAGCACCAGGAGAGCGAGCCGAAGCAGGTCTGGCCCCCGCCTTCGAGAACCGTGCCCCGAACCGCCTCCTGTTTGATCGCGAGGTAACGATCACGACTCATGCCGACCTTCTCGAGCGTCGGGATCAGGGGGCAGGACTTGACCGGCATACAGCAGAAGGCGAGCGCGCGGACATCGCCGCCGCGGCAGAGCTGCTTGGGAGAGTTGTACCAACCCTGCTCGTCGGCGTACCGCGTGATCGCGGCGTCGAGCCCGGCGAGCGTCCTCTCGGTCGCTCCCCGCGCGAGCGAGATCATGTCGGCTCCGTGCGAGAGCATCTCCCGCATCCGATCGAAGGTGGTGATAGAGTTGTTCGCGATCAGGGTCAGGGGGACCGTGTTCCGAAGCTCGCGGATCTTCGGATATCCGAGGTCCATCAGGTCCACGTGCAAGATCTCCGCGCCGGCCGACCAGCACCGTCGCGCGATCTCCCGGTCGTCGCCGACCCCGGCCCGGAACTTGACCGAGACCGAGACTCCTTCGGCTGCGAGCGCACGAATAGTCTCCTCCAGTCGCTCGGGGTCGTGAAGCAACGCCTCGCCCGCGCCGGCCCCGACCATCTCGGGCTGACGGCAGTGGGCGTCGATCTCGTAGACCGCGGACGGACCGATGGTCCGGGCCACCTCGACGAATCCTTCGGGGGTTGCGGCGCGAAGGTTCAGACCGACGACGAGCCCGCTCCCCTTCAACGCCGCGACCTCGCCTTCGAGCGCGCCGATCGGATCGTCGAGGATGAACTCGTCCCGCCCTCGCCCGGCCATCTCACGAGAAGCGGCGATCGTAGGGGCGTCGACGGCATAGCCACCGAGGAACGCAGCACCGACGTGGGCCGCGCGGGACCGCACGTACGCCGCGTCGACCACGCCGGCCATCGAAGCCAGTGCGATCGGCGTCCGCACCGATAGCCCGTTGATACGGAGCGCGAACCGCTCCTCATCGTCCGCCATTGAGGTATACAGATCTCCCCTCGCGGGAGATAGGGTTTTGGGAGCCGTTACCGGGCTGCGGCGGTAATATTTTTGTAGCGCTGGCGTTGTACTCTGTAGTACATGAGCAGGTATGGTATGCTCCTCGTGGGCCACGGGTCGAAGCTCCCCTACAACAAGGAACTGATCCTCGAGACGGGCCGCATGATACAGGAGCGGTCGGACGCCTTCTCGGTCAGGTGCGGTTTCATGTCCATGAACGAACCGTCCGTGACCGAGCAGCTCGAGGCCTTCAGCCACGAACCGATCGAAGCGCTCGTGATCGTCCCGCTCTTCCTCGCCCGGGGTGTTCATATCGAAAAGGATATCCCGGCCCTGCTCGGGCTCGCCGATGGTCAGAAGACCGGGACCTTCGGAGCCAACGGGTCCACGATCCCGCTCGTCTACGCCGACCCGATCGGTGTCGACCCGCTCCTCGCCGATCTGATGCTCAAGAACGCCGCGAACGCGTTATCCCTCCTCTAGCGGGCCGTATGGACCTGCTGGTACTCGATACGATCCACGGCGGCGCCCTGCTCGCGGACGAGCTCGCGCTCCGGGGACATCGTGTCGAGGCCGTCGACGTCTATCGCGGAGCAGGACCCCTCCCCGATCCTGGCGATTTCGACTCCGTGATCGCGCCGGTTCACCTCGACCCGTCGCACCCGCTCATCGCCGAAGCCGGAGATCGGCTCGTCTCGCACCATGAGGCAACCGCCCGCTGCCTCGCCGACTTCAGGCCGCGTCTTCTGGTCGAGGTGACAGGCGCGCGCGGCAAGACCACGACCGCGTTCGCCATCGCGGAGACGATGGAGGGGGCCGGGATCCTCCACACGTCGGCCGGGACCTTCCGCTATCCCGAACGGTGCCTGCTCTGGCGCCGCTCAATCACGCCGGCGCAGGTTCTACCCGTAGCCCGGGCTGCTGCGGCTCTCGGCGGGTGGTGCGTAGCCGAAGAGTCGCTCGGCGTCACGGGAGCCGGAGATCTCGCGGTCCTGACCTCGGGCGATGACTACAACTGCGCGGCAGGTTCGCGCTCTGCCCTCGCGTGCAAACTCGCCTCGGCCGAGCGTGCGTCGCGCCTGCTCGTAGCGGACGGCGTTACAGCCGACCACCCGAAACTCTACCGGGCCGAATCTCTCGCCCCCTGCGACGGCGGCAGCTGCGCCGGCCCTGCCGGACCGATCGAGAATCCGCTAACGATCCTCCCGGCGTACCGGAACGCGATCCAGCTCGCGGCCGCGGCGGCGCTACTGGTCGGCGGCGACACTCGCCGGCTCGCGGCGATGGGACCTGTCCCCGGAAGGCTCGCGGCCCGGCGAGAGGCAGGCCGGACAGTCGTGGATGACGCGAACAGCGGCACCACGCGCCTGACCGCGTGTGAGGCCGCCGCGTACGCGCGCGTCCTCACGCCGGGGCTGCCGCTATCGCTCGTGGTCGGCGAGGAGTACCGGGCCGTCTGTGACGGGTTCCCTCCCGGCGACGTGGCGGCGGCTGTCGCAACTGTCGACCCGGGCCTCGCCGTGATCGTCGGCCCGCCGGCGCTCCGGGGCGCTGCGCTCGACGACCTGACCGATCTGGGGTGGTCCGGGGCGCTTCTCGAGGCCGGCACGCTCGAGGGGGGCAGGGCGGCCGCGCTCTGGGCCGGCGGGGCCGGACCCGTCGTGCTCGCGGTCAAGACCTGGAGATAGACGATGAAGTACATACAGCCCAGGCCGAGTTCGATCGTGGCGGCTCTGTACACGGCTCGCGACCTCGGGGTGGATGTCGCAGTTCTGCACGGTCCGTCCGGCTGCTCGTTCAAACATGCCCGTCTCCTCGAGGAGGACGGAATGCGCGTGCTGACCACCTCGCTCGGCGAGAACGAGTTCATCTTCGGCGGCGAGGAGCGTCTCGCAGAGGTGCTGGCCGAGGCCGAGACGTCCTTCAACCCCCGCCGGATGGCTGTGATCGGCACCTGCGTAGCCATGATCATCGGCGAGGACCTCGCCCATGCCGTCAGCGGGGTTGTGACCCCCACGATCGCGGTCGATATCCACGCGGGCTTTCCGGAGAACATCGACGGGGTGATCGCGACCCTCCAGGCAGCGGCCGATGCGGACTGGATCGACTCGGAGGAGCTCGCGCGCCAGCGCGTCCTTCTGGCGGCCGCGAACGAGGTCGAACACCTCCGCGGTGCCGCGAGCCGGCCGTATATCGAGCCCGATCGAGGTACACTCAAGCACGTGGCGGCGACGCGTCTCCTCGAGCTTGTCCGTTCGGGGGCGCCCGGCATCGCGGTCATGAACGCAAAGAAGGAGACCGCGTACATGTTCGCCGATGCCCTCACCGCGCTTCGCGAAGCCGCGCCCGACGCCTCTATCCGGTTCATCGCGAACCTTGAGGAGCGGGGTCTGCCAAAGGTCAGGGCCGACGCACGGCGGATCCGCGAGGAACTCATCCGGCGTCACGTACCGTTGGAGGCCGTCGGCGCGCTCGACGAATACGGCGCCCTCGGCGATCGGCTCGGCGTCACGATTCGCGACTCGGGAGTCACTTGGGCCCTGATCGCCGGCGTTCCGCACGCGATCCCCGCGGAGTACACCGAGGGGATCGAGGTCTTCTCGATCACGAACGGCCCGCGCCAGGTCGCGCCGCTCCGCGAGCTCGGCCACGCGCACGTGATGGTCGAGGTCGACCTCCACCCCAAGACCCTGGGGGTCCGCTCGATCGTCGAGAGCGAGTTCGGTGCGGTCCTCCGGAGCCTTGCATGAAGGGGGTCGTGATCTCGGGCGACCGCTCGGGGTCTGGCAAGACCTCGGTCACGCTCGCGCTCGCGGCGCTCCTTGCCCGGGACAGGACGGTCCAGACCTTCAAGGTCGGCATGGACTACATCGATCCCTCATACCTCTCGGCAGTCACAGGGCGGCCCTGCCGGAACCTGGACGGTTTCGTTCTCTCCCGCGCGGAGAACCGGGCCATCTTCAACGCTGCGAATCGCGGAGCCGAGCTCGCGATCGTCGAGGGAGTCCGCGGGCTGTACGAGGGGGCCGAGGCGATCGGCGATGCGGGCTCCACGGCCGAGATCGCGAAATTGCTCGATCTCCCCGTCGTGCTCGTCGTGAACGCTCGATCGATCACGCGCTCGGCTGCCGCGCTGGTCCGCGGGTTCCAGGTGCTCGACCCTGCCGTTGCGATCGCGGGCGTGATCCTGAACAACGTTTCCGGGCCGTCTCACCGGGCCAAGGCCGTCGCGGCGGTCGAGCATTTCTGCGATATCCCCGTTCTCGGCGCGATCCCGCCGATCGAGGAGATGCACCTCGCCATGCGCCACCTCGGCCTCGTCCCGTACAGGGAGGGGACCGAGGAGACCGGCTTTCGCGAGCGGGTCGAGACCGTGACGCGCATCATCGGCGAGTACGTTCCCCCGGAGGGGCTGCTCTCGGTGGGGCGAGATCTCCCGGCGCCGGCCGATCGGCCCCTTGTTGCACCGCGAGAAGAGAAGCCCGACGTTACAATCGGCCTCGCCCACGACGAGGCGTTCACCTTCTACTACGCCGATCTCGAGGAGGTGCTGGGATCGGCCGGGGCGGAGGTGGTCCGATTCAGCCCCTGCCATGACCCCCTCCCAGAAGCGGACGGCTACATCCTCGGGGGCGGGTATCCCGAGATGCACGCGGCCGCGCTCGAGGCAAACACCTCCTGCCGCGAAGGGCTCCGCGAGGCGGCGGCCGACGGCACTCCCGTCTACGGCGAGTGCGGGGGGCTGATCTACCTGACCGATCGCGTTCGGCTCGCCGCGGGGTGGCAGGGGGCGGAGCGCGAGGAGACCCACGAACTCGCCGGTGTACTCCCGGGCGAAACGCATATGCCGGCGCGGCGGGTCGTCACCTACATCGAAGGCCGGAGCGAAGCGGCGTCGCCGCTGGGCGCGGGCGCTTTCCGGGGCCACGCATTTCACTACTCCGAGGTCGTGCTCGAGCCCGGAACCCGGTATGTGTACACGCTCTCGCGCGGAAAGGGAATCGACGGCATGCGGGACGGCGCCGTCGTCAGGAACGTGCTCGGGGCCTACTGCCACCTCCACCCGGTTGCAAGCCGCCGCATGTTCGGCGCGTTCGTCGACCGGTGCCGGACGGTGACGGCGGAAGCGTAAAGGCTACAACCCCGGCCCCCCAGAGAGTACATATGATCATCTACCTCGACGGGGCCTTCCTCCCGAAGGAGGAGGCGAAGGTCTCGGTCTTCGACCATGGGCTTCTCTACGGCGACGGGGTCTTCGAGGGGATCCGGGCGTACAACGGCCGGGTCTTCCGGCTCGACGAGCACCTCGACCGGCTCTACGACTCGGCAAAGACGATCGATCTCGCGGTCCCGATCGCGAAGACCGAGATGGCCGATGCGATTCGCGAGGTGCTCCGCCGGAACGGCCTCCGCGATGCCTACATCCGCCCCATCGTGACGCGCGGTGTGGGCGACCTCGGGCTCGATCCCCGGAAGTGCGAGCGGCCCACGGTGATCATCATCGCGGTCGAGTGGGGCGCGATGTACGGCGACCTGTACGAGAAGGGGTTGACTGCGGTGACGGTCTCGATCAGGCGGACCCCCGCCGAGGCCATGCCGCCCAACGTGAAGAGCCTGAACTACCTCAACAACATCCTCGCCAAGATCGAGGCGAACTGCAAGGGCGGGGACGAGGCGATCTTCTTCGACACGAACGGCTACCTCTCCGAGGGCTCGGGCGACAACATCTTCGTTGTCAAGAACGGGGAGATCGTGACGCCCCCCACGCTCAACAACCTGCGCGGGGTCACGCGCCTCGTAGCGCTCGAGTGCGCGGCCGATCTCGGGATCACGGTCGTGGAGCGGAACATGGGCTACTTCGACCTCTACTCCGCGGACGAGGTCTTCGTAACCGGCACGGCGGCCGAGGTCGGACCGATCGTGACCATCGACGGTCGGACGATCGGGAGCGGCCGGCCCGGGCCGATCACGATCCAGCTGATGTCCGCCTTCAAGACCGCGACCTCCCAGTCTGGCACCCCGATCGACTGAGGGGGCGGCACAACCTATATCTTTTTATCCGCCCAAATATCCTGGTTCGTCTGCTGCTATAGTGTAGTCCGGCCAATCATGTCGGCCTTTCACGCCGACGACTGGGGTTCGAATCCCCATAGCAGCATTTCTTTTCGCAGAACCAAGCGCGAACTGAGAATAGCACGGGGCTCGCAGCAGCGGAACGGCTTCCCTGCGGCTCCCTCCTACCGCTAGTCCTGTGCTTTCCAGGTTCTTTCCGCTCGTCCGATCCCGGATGAGCCGGGATACTGCAATGCTGATAGCGAACCTTGGAAGTATACGATAACCATTAATACCTCACGCGCCCTTACCGCGCGGATAGGTATATCCATATGAGATTGTTTGTCTGTTTCTGCGCCGTGCTTCTGCTGGCCTGTTGTATCCAGTCTGTCGCGGCCGATGATCGGTACCACTTCGTGACCAAGTGGGGGACGTACGGCGTGGAGGACGGACAGTTCGCCTATCCCCGGGGCATCGCCGTCGATGCCGGAAGCACCGTCTACGTCTCCGACACTGAAAACCACCGGATTCAGACATTCACCTGGAACGGCACCCATGTCACCACGTGGGGAACGTACGGCTCCGGCGACGGCCAGTTCAACTCTCCCCGAGGCGTCGCCGTCGATGCGAGGGGAATCGTGTATGTCACCGACACGAACAACAATCGGACTCAGTTATTCAATGCGACGGGCGGCCACCTCGCGACGTGGGGTGAATCCGGCTCGGGCGAGGGACAGTTCAACACTCCCCGGGGGGTCGCCGTGGATACCGCGGGCAACGTCTATGTCGTCGATACGGCGAACGCCCGGATCGAAAAATTCAACTCGACCGGGGGATTCGTCACGGCATGGGGCTCGAACGGCTCGGCCGACGGCCAGCTCAACTCTGCCCGGGGGATTGCCGTCGATGTCGCGGGCAACGTCTTCGTCGCGGACACATTCAACGACCGGATCCAGAAGTTCACCCCGGCGGGCGAACACCTCGCTACGTGGGGTGTGTCCGGCTCGGGCAATGGCCAGTTGAACACGCCGCGCGGTGTCGCCATCGATACTGCGGGCAACATCTACGTCGCCGACACGGGCAACAACCGAATCGAGAAGTTCAACTCGACCGGGGGATTCGTCACGGAATGGGGCTCGAACGGCACGGCCAACGGCCAGTTCAACTACCCCTGGGGCCTCGCCGTCGACACCGCGGGCAACGTCTACGTCGCCGACACCGACTCTCACCGGATCCAGGTTTTTTCAACTGCTCCCGTCCCGGAGGTCGTGCTGGTTCCGGATGGTGCCGGTAGCCCGACAGACACGAATGGCGACGGGCTGTACGATGACGTGAACGGGAACGGGAGAAAGGACTTCGCGGACGTCGTGCTCTACTTCAACCGGATGTCATGGATCGCGACGAACGAGCCTATGGCTGCGTTCGACTGCAACGGGAACGGCCGGATCGACTTCGCCGACGTCGTCTGGCTCTTCAATCACCTCTGAGGTGGACAACCGTCCTCCTCTTCCCATACCGACCGGTCCTTCAGATACCATCGGACCGGAATACGACGAGATCAAGGGGGCATAGACATCCGAGTGCCGTCCGACATCCCGGGCGCTTCCGCCGCAAAGCGTTTATCCATGAGTGCGCGAGTTGGCGTAATCGCCGTCGCCCGCGGGCCCGAACCCGGGTGCCGTGGTCCGGGGCACTCCGTCGCCCACCAAGAGGGGGGGAACGGGGCATCGCGGAAGACAGGGCACGGATCGGTGCGTGACGGTGCCGG
>JADGNL010000016.1 GCA_017883495.1 Methanomicrobiales archaeon
CCCGCGGCACGACCGCGCCATCCGCACCGAGCACGCCCGGCACGTCGGTCAGCAGGCCCACGCGCGCGAGGCCGAGTCGCGGCGCGAGGTACCCGACGAGCTGATCACCCGAGACGATGCAGGCGCCGCGGTGCCGGTCCATCGCCACGTCGCCGTGGAGAACGGGCACGCACCCGAGCCCGAGCAGGAGCCTGAGCGGCTCCAGCTCGAATGAGGCGATCCGTCCGTCCTCGGCCGTGCAGGCACCGAGCGGGTGAACGCCGACCGCATCCAGTCCCGCTCGCCGGAGCGCTGCCACGACCGCGCGGTTGAGCGATGCTACCGCCTCGTGCGTGACCGGGATCCCGGCCCTCGTGGATCGGTCCGCGCCGTGCGCGAGCCCATATCGGTGCGCCTCGGGGTGGCCGCAGGAGCCGGCGCCGTGGACCACCGCGCCCGCAAAGGCCGCTTCGCCGAGCACGACCGCAATCGCGTCGATCGCGGCGCTGTCGATGCCGCCGCCGCTCCGCTTCTCCGTGACCACGGACCCGCCGAGTTTCAGGAGGACCGGATCAGACATCGTGCTCCTTTCTCGCCCCGACCGTGTCGAGGCTCGTGACGAAGGCCCGTCCACCGGCGCCGTCGAGTGCACCCGCAATTCGGTTCTTTCCGGTCTTCGGTGAGAGAGCGATCATGCAGCCCCCGCCTCCTGCCCCGGTCGTCTTCGCCCCGAACGCCCCCGCGGCCCGGGCCGCGAGCACGAGCTTCGTCAGGGCCGGATGCCCGACACCGATCGCGTCGAGCAGGGCGTGGTTCGTGTCCATCAGCTTTCCCAGGGCCTTGGGATCCTCGAGCTTCCGCACCCCTTCCAGGGTCAGGGCTCCGATTGCGTCGAGGATCGGGCAGATCACCCCTGGTCTGACCGCCATCTCCTCGGCCACGAGCTCGACCAAGCGCGAGGTGCTGTGCGAGACCTGTGTGTTACCGATAACCAGGTTCAGGTTCACTGGCGGAACCCGCCGCCGTGCCCCGTCCATGATCAGGACCAGCCCGCCCATGGTCGAGACGTAGGTGTCGGTTGGCGACGCCCGCCCTTTCTGGACTGCCTGCTCCACACGATGCGCCATCGTGGCGATCTCCTCGCGCTCGAGTCCGAGATGGAATTCGTCATTTGTTGCTGAGAGGGTCGCGACGGTTACCGCGGCCGACGAGCCGAGCCCGGCCGACGACGGCATCTGACTCGATACGTAAACCGAGCCCGTCACCCCAAGCTCCCGAAAGCACTGGGCGATGTACGGCGACTTGGCCGGCGCCGGGTGGCGGTGACGGCGGACCGAGACGAGGACGCGGGGCTTAATCGCCATCGCGAGCCCGGGCTTGTCGTAGACCACCGCATGCTCCCCGAACAGGAAGACCTTGCCCGGGGCCGACCATGTTGCCACCCTATATCACCGCTAGTGCCGCATACCCCACGACCGAGGACATATCGCCGGTCGCATCGCCGCTCGTCGCGTACTGGAGCAGGCGTGCGTGCTTCGCACCTCTGGACTCGGCCGACGTGCAGGCGGCCGCGATCGGGCCGTACCCGCACGCCGTGACCCGCCGCTCGGCGATCCGCTCGTAAAAGCGCTCGAGGTCGAGGTCGGCGAGCGCCTCGATCGCATAGAGATCCTGCGACCGGGCAATCCGGTCGGGGACGTAGTGCGAGAAGTCGCTCGACGCGACCACCCGGACATCGCGTCCGGTCTCCTCGATCGCCCCGACGATCCGTTCGCCAAGGGCCGCCGCCGACCCGAGATCCTGGAGCCCCATCATCACCGGGGCGATCCGCGCTCGCGGGCACCGGTACTTGATAAACGGCATCTGGACCTCGAGGGAGTGCTCGTCGCGCATGTACGACTCGTTCGTGGGGATTCCGAGCGCCGCGACGAGGGCCGTGTCCGTGTCGACGACCCCGAGCGGAGTCTCCCACGGGACGGCCGAAGCGCAGGTCGGGTATCCCCCATGCGAGGGCCCGACCACGACGAAAGTCCCGTCGAAGTCCGCCGGGAGCGTCGCATAGGCCTTGCCCGCGACCGCGCCCGAGTAGACGTACCCGGCGTGGGGCGCGACAATCGCGTACGGGTCGCGCACCTCCGCCGTCTCCGCTCCGAGGAAGAACCGCTCGAGCAGCTGCTCGAGGTGGTGGGGCTCTCCCGGGTAGAACATGCCGGCGACCGCCGGCGTCCTGACCTGCATGGGAGAACCTCTCCTGCCTCCTCGTATATCTACAGATCGGTCTCGAAATCTTCCTGCGTCAGCGACGTCTGGATGCCGCGCTGGCGGAGCATCTCGCGCGTCAGCAGGTAGTAGACCATCGAGAGGGCCTTGCGCCCCTTGTTGTTGGTCGGGATCACGAGGTCGACGAACTGCGTCATGTTGTTGGTGTCGCAGAGCGCGACGACCGGAACCCCCGACTGGACCGCCTCGCGGATCGCCTGGGCGTCGCCGATCGGGTCCGTGACCAGCACGGCCTCGGGCTCGATGTAGCCGTGGAGGTTCTGGTTCGTCATCCTTCCCGGCACGAACCGGCCGGTCGCGGCCATGGCGCCGATCGCCTCGGCGAACCGCCGGGCCGGATACTGCCCGTACTGGCGCGAGGTCACGACGAGGATCCGGGCCGGGTCGAACTGCGAGAGGTACTTGGCCGCGGTCTTGATCCGCTCGTCCGTCTCGCGGATGTCGATGATGTAGAGCCCATCCCCGCGAACGCGGTAGATGAACTTCTTCATGTCCTTGCTCTTCTGCTGGGTGCCGATGTGAATTCCGGCCGCGAGGTACTCCTCGACCGGGACGAGCGGTTCGGCGAGCTCGATCTCCATCTCATTTGCCGTCATGCTTACTGCTGCTCCTCGATTCTGATCAGTTCGTTAAGTTTTGCGATCCGCTCGCCGCCGACCGCGCCGGTCTTGAGGAAGATACATCCGAACGCGGTGCCGAGGTGGGCGATCGTGGTGTCGGTAGTCTCGCCCGAACGGTGGCTCATCACCGTGTCCAGGCCGTGGGTGTGGGCCATCTCGATCGCCTCCCAGGTGTCGGTCAGGGTGCCGATCTGGTTCGGCTTGATCAGCACGCAATTGGCCGAGCCGAGCTCGATCCCGCGCATGATCCGCTCGGGATTCGTGACGAAGAGGTCGTCGCCGCAGACAAGGCAGCGATCGCCGATCTCCTCGGAGAGGTCCGCGAAGCCCTCGAAGTCCTCCTCGTGGAGGGGGTCCTCGACGTAGATCAGATCGTAACGGTCCACGAGCTCGGCGATGTACGCGATCTGCTCCTCGGTTGTCCGGGCCGCGTCTTTGTACCGGTACGCGTCGTCCTTCCAGATCTCGCTCGCGGCCACGTCGATGCCCATGTTGATCACGAAGCCGACCTCGTCCGAGACCGCGACCACGGCCTGATGAACCGTCTCGAAGGCGGTCAGATCGTCGATCGCGGGGGCCCAGGCCCCCTCGTCGCCCTTGCCCGAGCCCTTGCCCATGGCGACCAGGAGCTCCTTCACCTTTCTGTGGACCGCGGCGTTCGCGAAGACTCCGTCCTCGGCGGTCGGCGCGCCGGTCGGCACGACCAGGAATTCCTGGATGTCGGTCGCGTTCAGCGCATGCGCGCCGCCGCCGATCACGTTCCCGAGCGGAAACGGGGTTTCGCCGGCGAAACAACCGCCGAGGTACCGGAAGAGTTCCTGGTCGAGAGCGGTCGCGGCCGCACGCGCGTTCGCGAGCGAGAGCGCGACCGCGACGTTCGCCCCGACCTTCGAGAGGTCGGGGGTTCCGTCGTGCTCACGGATCGCCCGGTCGAACCCGGGCTGATCTGCCGCGTCCAGCCCGACGAGTTCGGGCAGGAGCCCCTGCTCCGCGTCGCGGATCGCCTCCGCGACCGGCCGCACCTTCGCCTCGTAGGTTCCGGTGGACGCGCCCGAGGGCGCAGCCGAGCGGCCGAAGCCGGTGGTCGTCCAGATGTCGGCCTCGACCGTCGCGTTGCCGCGCGAGTCGAGGATCCGCCGTAGCCGGACGGCCTCAATCGTTGTCATCTGCAGTCTACCTCCTCTTCACCGTGATGGGAATGACATTCTCTGTGAACTCTTGCAGGGCGATCTCTAACGGATCGGTCCGCAGAACGTTGATGAGTGTTGGTGCGCCCATCGAGATCTGGAGGGCGCGGGCTCCGATGATTCTCGCTTTTTCGTAACGGGTGTACGATTCCATCGTCTGCCTCAAAATTGTTGGATGAGAATGGGGTCGCTGAGATTCGAACTCAGGTCAGAGCATCCCGAACGCCCTAGGATACCAGGCTACCCCACGACCCCTCATTGGTACGGGTTGATTTCGTCAATGATCTCTTTGTGCGATAGGAGCATGCGCCGGCAACAGTACCGGAAGAGACCGAGGTCATCGAGGACCGCCTTCAGGTCCTCTCCGGCATCGCGTCGTCGCTTGAACTCCTCCCAGACGGGCGAGACGACTTTACCGCATGTAAAACATCGTACGGGTATCATACACGTTACTCTCGGTCTTTATTTAATTTAACGGTACGACTTCTGGAACTTCGCGCGCGCTCCGCTGCCATGGGGTTTCTTGGCCTCCTTCTGGCGCGAATCGTTGACGAGCAGGGTCCGGTCGTAGCCGACGTACAGCTCCTTGAGTGCCGGGTCGTTGTGCCACTGCACGATGCCGCGCGCGAGCGCGGTCCTGACGGCCTCGGCCTGGCCCATGATCCCCCCGCCCACGACCGTGATCGAGGCGTCGATGCCGTCGATGCCGGTCGGGTAGAGGAGCAGGGGCTCCGCGATCTTCATGCGGGTCAGCTCTGTGCCATAGGCATCGAGCGGGACCGAGTTGATCCGGATCACGCCGCGACCCTCCCGGAGGGTCGCGCGCGCGATCGCGGTCTTGCGCTTTCCGCTGGTGTTGATCACCTTCGCCATGCGTTCACCTTCGTTAATACTTCGCGCCGAGGAAGGTCGCGATCGCCCCGATCGTGACGTACCTCGGGTTGTTCAGCCGGTCGATATGCGCCTCGGGCAGGGACTCGCGCTCGGCGGCCGCGAACTCGCGCGGGACACCGACGTAAGTCTTGATCGCCTTGAACGCCGCGACGCCGCGCTCGCGCTTGTACGGGAGCATGCCACGGATCGTCCGCTTGACGATGTGGTCGGGGCGCCGGGGATAGAATGGCCCGCCCTCGCGCGAGCCGCGCTCGCGCTTCTCGCGGAAGTCCATAAGGACGTGGGCCCGCGCGCCCGAGACGATCGCCTTCTCCGCATTGACGATCGCGAACTCTTCGCCTGCGAGCGCGCGCTTCGCGACCGTAGACGCGAGCCGCCCGAGCAGGAGATTCTCCGCATCGATCACCGTTACCATCTCGGTCACCTCAGGATCCGCACCCGGCTCCCCTTCGGGTTGTCGTTCAGGAGCTCTTCGATCGTCATGCAGGTCCCGTTTGCGCCCGTGATCTTGTCGGCCGCCTGGGCCGAGAAGTTCAGGGCCGCGACCCGGACGGCGCGATCGATCACGCCCGTGCCGAGCACCTTGCCCGGCACGAGGATCGTTTCGCCCTCGGCCGCGTACCGGTTGATCTTGCTGACGTTCACCTCGGCGCGCGCGTTCGTCGCGCCCTCGAGGCGGAACGCGATGTCGCGCCAGACCTGCGCTTCGTTCTCGCGCGAGGCCGCTTTCAGCGTCGTGATCAGGTTCGTCAGACGCGGGTTGGTCTTCTCTCTCGTAAGTGTCATTCCTATGCCTCGGCAATCTCGTCAAGTGCGCGTGCGAGCTCGTCGCCCCGCCCCCGGAGGAAGCGGACCGACTGGCGGAGGATCTCGGCCGCCGGGATCGAGCCGTCCGATTCGACCGTGAAGATGAATCGGTCGGCCTCGGTCCCGACGCGGACAGCGGGCTGGTCGCCGATCCCAGTGGACAGGCAGCCCTTCTCGCAGAGCCGGCAGAGCGAGCAGTCCTCGATCCGGGTCTCGTCGACCGCGACCGTCCGCCCGGTAAGACGGAGGACGCGGCGCGGGCAGGCATCGACGCAGACCCCGCATCCGTCGCAATGCGCGGCGACGGTCAGAACCGGGTAGTTCTTGTACCCGCAGATGGTCGTGGGCTGCCACTTCGCGTGGGCCTTTCCGGTGGAGAGGACCGCGCGCGCCTCGACCACGACCTTCTGCCCATTCTCGAGCTTGACGATCGGGATGTCGCCGATTGCGGGGGCGGCCTCGGGGTCGTTCGGGATCAGATCCCGCGACCAGACCATGCCCGGCCCCTCGACCGAGAGCGTGTACGAGACCGTGCAGCGGTCGCAGCCCTGCCCCTCGCAGGTGCACTCTTCGATCGGCACGTAGGTCCCGGTCTCGGTCCTGAGCGGCACGAGCCCGAGGCGGTGCGCGAGCATCTCGTCAAAGAGCCCGCTCGTATTGTCGTAGATCCCGACGGAGTCGATTGCGAGCTTCGGCACCTCGCTCGCCATCGCGCGTCGGACCGCGTTCGCAAAGGAGGGCAGGGCCCCCGACAGGATGAACCGGCAGGAGTGCTCGTCGCGGTGCTGGCACTCGACCTGCATCAGACTCTCCTGCCCCGGCGTCCGCCCTTGGGGCGGATCGAGTCGTGCGGGACGGGGGTGACGTCTTCGATCCGACCGATTCGCATGCCCGCGCGGGCGAGCGCGCGAATTGCTGCCTGCGCGCCCGCACCGGGCGAGCGCTGCTTGCCCTTGCCGGGCGCTCGGACCTTGACGTGGAGGCCGACGAAGCCCTTGTCCATGGCGGACTGGGCCACGTCGCCGGCCATCTTCATGGCCGCGTACGGGCTGGACTCGTTCCGGTCCTGCTTGACGACCATGCCGCCGCTGGACTTGGTGACTGTCTCGGCACCGGAGAGGTCCGTGACCGTGATGATCGTGTTATTGAATGATGCGTAGATGTGGGCGATGCCCCATTTCTCTTTCGCGTCGGCCATGGTTTAGCGCCTCCTCTTGCCGAGCGTGCGGTTCAGCTCGGGGTGATCCGCATTCGTGAACGGGGATCGGCCGTAGTAGGCGATCTGCCCCTCCTCGTCGCGGCGGACCTGGTAGCTCGGGATGTCGACGCGCCTGCCGCCGATCGCGATGTGGCCGTGGGTGACCAGCTGCCGCGCCTGCTTGGGCGAGCGTGCGAGTCCGAGCCGGTAGACCTGGGTCTGGAGCCGGCGCTCGAGCGGCTGCTGAATCCTGAGCGAGAGCACGTCGTCGATGTCGGCCTCGCCGCCGAGCAGGCCGACCCGCTGCAGGTGGCCGATCAGGTTCTCCTTCTTTCGCGCCGCAAGCGTCTCGTTGGTCGCGCCCGACTCGAGCGCAAGGAGCTCGCGAGCGCCCGTGCGGTATTTGCGGAGCGCTGCCTGAGCCTTCCAGACCTCGCGCTTGTTCCGAAGACCGTACTCGATGACGAGCTTGGTCTCCTCCTCGATCCGCGTCTTCTCGAACGGACGCTTCGGCGTCTCGTACGACTTCTTGTTCTTACCTGGGTATGCCATCAGACGTCTGCCCCGCTCAATCCTTCTTTCTCCGCACGCCGACGGTCGCACCCGTGCGCCCGGTCGACTTGGTCCGCTGGCCTCGCACCTTCTGCCCGGTCTCGTGCCGGATGCCGCGGTAGCAGCGGATCTTCCGAAGCAGGTTGATGTCCTCGTCGTGGGTGATCGCGAGGTCGGTGCCGAAGATGTGCCGGGACTCGCCCGTGTATACGTCCTTGGTCCGGTTCAGCATCCAGGTCGGGACCGCCGTAGCGTAACCGCCGACGGACTCGCGCAGCCGCTCGATCGAGTCGTCGTCGAGCTTGCCCATCGTCTCCCGTCCGCCCACGTTCGCACGCCGGGCGATGATGTCGGACGCATGGCGGCCGACGCCGGGTATGCCGGTCAGTGCAACCCGGACCGACTTGGTGCCGTCGAGGTCGGTGTTGCTGATCCGGACGAAGTATTTGATCTCCTCTTCTTCGTTTGCCATGAGGTCTCCTCGGTATGAGCTGATGCCCGGAGCGCTGAGGGAGGGATTTGAACCCTCGAGTCCCAGGGGGACACAGGTTTAGCAAACCTGCGCCATACCAGGCTTGGCTACCTCAACGGGGAATCTCGCATCCAGTGGACACTCGTGACGTCAAAACGTCACTCCATGAATGGTGCGGAATAAGGTGTGGGAGCCGAGGGGATAAGGATTGCGGCCTCTACAGGTCGAACCGCTTCCCCTCGCGGGCGATCCCACTCGCGATCAGGGCCGAGGCGGCGATGGGGAGCGCGATGGTCGCGTCGCAGAAGCACTGGACGAGGGGACTCGCGACCTGTTCCTTGCCCCAGGAGATGGCCTCCTCGAAGGTGCAGCCCGAGAGACCCCCCCAGTGCGGGGCATCGGTCGTGTACTGGACCGCGTACGCATGCCCGCCGAGGTTCGCGTCGTGGATCGAGGCGATCACCTGGGTCTGCTGGATGAAGTTCTTGGGCACGCCCCCGCCGATGTAGACGACGCCGGTCTTCGTCGACGCCTCGACGATCCGGGTGATCTCGTCGGCGTCGGCGAGCTGATCCACGTCGACCACGACCCCGTTGCGCCGCGCGATCACGAGCCCGATCCCGATCGAGGAATCGGCGAGCGCGGGAACGAAGACCGGGACACCCTCCTCGACGCAGGTCGCGAGGAAGGAGCGGCTCCGGGGCGCGGCGGCCATCACGTGCCGGCCGAAGGCCTCGAGGAAGGCGCGGGACGAACCCCTGAACGGCGCGACGGAGGCGGCGAACGCAGCGATCTGCCGATCGGTGGTCCGAAACTCCTCCTCGTAGGCGAAGACGTCGTAGATCCGGTCGATGCCGCGGTTGAAGAGGTCGGCGTCGTCGACGTGGTGGTGACCCTGGTAGTGGCAGACTCCGAGATGCTCGCAGGCGTCGTGGAAGACGTTCGCTCCGGTAGAGACGATCGCGTCGACGTAGTGATGCCGGACGAGGGCGCTGAGCACCTCGCGCATGCCAGCCGGGATCATCGCGCCCGAGAGCCCCAGCAGGATTGTGCAGTCAGGGTCCTCCAGCATCGCGCGCCAGACACGGACGGACTCGCCGAGCTTGCGTCCCTGAAAGCCGGTCGAGGCCATGCCCTCGAGCAGTGCCGCGAGGTCGTTCGTCGGCGTGACCGGGACCGTGGGGTGCATCGCCATAATCGGAGAGTAGTCGTGCCGGAAGCGGATAAAGAGCACGCCCCTGCGACAGTTCTCGTCCGGCGCTATCATTGACAGAGGGAGCGTCCGTTTTCCGTCGTGGACGGCGGTGCGGCCGGAAGGAGCCGGCGCGGCGAAGAAAGAGAGCCCCAGGCGCGAGTTGAACGCGCGACCTGCTGATTACAAATCAGCCGCTATGCCACTAAGCCACTGGGGCGCGGGAAGAGTATTGGGGCCGTGCCGGCAAAACCCTTTCCGGGGAAGCCGCTTCCCAACCCCCCCCTCAACCGTGCGGAAACGAGAAGGGGCCGGGGGGCGGATAGTATTTATGAGACTGCCGGGACGACGATCCCGCAGCCCGCTCCGCCGGGCGGAGGGGAATTCGAACCATGACGCTCACGATGAAGGCCGGACGGAGCTCCCGGGCACGGAACGCGGCGACCACGCGCATCCGGCAGGAGGCCTGAGCCGTGCACCCTCCCGAGACCCTCACCCGCCTTGACCGGGCTGCGGCCAGGCTCAGCGGCGTCGATCCACGGTTCGTCGAGCCAGGCCGCTCGAATCTCGCCGAGGCCGCGCCACGTGCCCGCGAACCGGGGGACGTTGCAGCCCTCGAGGGAGGTCTTGTCGTCGCGGACGGCACGGTCCGTCCGGCGGGCCCGGCCGCGTACGGCGCGGACCCGGCGCTCGCCCGGGCCGTCCTGACCATCGTCCGGTTCGAGCGCGCACTCCGGGCAGTGGCATCGCTGCGGCCCCTCGATCATCTCGCCCGGCAGCTCGAGTTCCACCTCCGCGAGGTCGCGGTCGTCGACCCGAAACAAGCGCCTCCCGGCATTCCCTCCATGGACTGGGCGATCGCGCGCGTCTCGGCCGACGGCGTCCCCGACGCGATCCTCGTCGAGGGCGAGGCCCTGCTGCTCTTCGGCGGCACGGTGGAGGAGGTCGCGGACGAAATCCTTATCCTCTCCTCCCACGCCAGTATATAGGATCACTGCAGGAAGGTACGCATGGGAATCAAACCGAACTATATCAAGGCCTTCGGCCAGGAGCTCATGGTCCGCTACGGCGACCGGTTCTCCCGCGACTTCGATGAGAACAAGCTGACGGTCGCCGAGTTGACCGTAATCGATTCAAAACGCGTCAGGAATCGCGTTGCCGGGTATATCACAAGAAAGGTAAATACTCCCCGGCGCGTATAACCTCTTTTATGTTTGAGGGCGTCCTTCCGGCCGTCGTAACTCCATTTCTGTCGGACCAACAGCAGTCCCTCGACCTCGAGGGACTCCGTTCGAACATCGCGGCCCTACTCGCGGCCGGCGTACACGGGATCGTCCCGACCGGCTCCACGGGCGAATCCGCCACACTCTCGTTCGAGGAGCACGAGAAGGTCGTCGAGGTTGCGGTCGAGGCGGCCGCCGGCAAAGTCCCGGTCCTCGCCGGCACGGGCTCGAACAATACGGCCGAGGCGCTCCGGTTCACCAGGGCGGCGAAGGAGATCGGCGCGGACGGCGCCCTCCTGATCTCGCCGTACTACAACAAGCCGAACCGCGCGGGGCTGATCAAGCACTTCACGAAGCTCGCCGACCTCGATATCCCGACCGTGCTCTACAACGTGCCCGGCCGGACCGGCCAGAACCTCGCGCCCGAGCTCGTCGTCGAGCTCGCTGGACACCCGAACATCGTCGGGATCAAGGAGGCCTCGGGGAACGTCGCGCAGGTCTCGCAGATCATCGAGGGGACGCTCGACGAGGAGTTCACGGTCATCTCGGGCGATGACAATCTGACCCTGCCGATCCTCGCGCTCGGCGGCGGAGGTGTCATCTCGGTCGCCGCGAACGTCGAGCCGGCGCGGATGGTCCGGCTCTACGAGGCGTTCAAAGCCGGGGACTGGACGACGGCCCTCGAGCTCCACTACGAGCTCTCGCCGCTCTTCCGTGCCCTCTTCATAGAGACGAACCCGATCCCGGTCAAGACGGCCGTCGGGCTCCGCGGCATGGCAGCCGGCCCCGTGCGGCTGCCGCTCGCGGAACTGGATGCGGAGAAGACAGAGATCCTCGCCGAGGTGCTCGGCCGCTATGATTAAGGTCGTCGTCGCGGGCGCGTTCGGCCGGATGGGCACGACCCTCGCGCGGATGATCGCCGAGTCCGAGACGCTCGAGCTCGTCGGCGGCGTGGACATCCGGGCAGGTACCCAGTTCGGGGCCGATATCGTTGAGTCCACAGGCCTCGCCGGCCTCCTTGAGGAGCGTCACCCCGACGTCCTGATGGATTTCACGGTCGCGGCGGCAGCCGTCGAGAACATTCGGGTTGCGGCCGACCACGGCGTCGCGCTCGTGGTCGGGACCACGGGCTTCTCGGCCGAGCAAACGGCCGCGAACCGGGCCGCGATCGACGAGAAGGTTCCGGCCGTGATCTCCTCGAACTTCGCGATCGGAGTCAACGTCCTCTGGCAGCTGATCCGCGAGGCCGCGCCGCTCCTCGCCGACTACGACATCGAGGTGATCGAGGCGCACCACCGGTACAAGAAGGATGCGCCCTCGGGAACGGCGAAGACGATCCTCGCGATCCTCGACGAGGCGCTCGGCGAGCGCAGGAAGGTCTACGGGCGCGAGGGGATGGCCGAACGGGGGAACGAGATCGGCGTCCACGCGATCCGCGGCGGGGACATCATCGGCGACCACGCCGTCCTCTTTGCCGGCAACTACGAGACGATCACCCTCTCGCACCGGGCGTACGACCGCGCGGTCCTCGCGACGGGCGCGCTCCGTGCGGCCGAATGGGTCATGGGCAAACCTGCGGGGATCCATACCTTCGCCGAGGTGCTCGGGCTCGGATCCTGACGGGCGAAGCGAGGAGTATCGCTTGTCTCAACGCCTATTTCGTCTCGAAGGGTTGACGGACACTGCCCCGGTTGCGTAATGGATATTACCGCTACCCGGCCGAACGGACCCCATATCTCGCGGTTGTCGCTGCATGAATGAGGAGACCGCGGCGATCCTCGGGAGTGACAGGTCCGGGCTGCCGAGATCCTAACAGGGGGGTCCTCGTTTGATCCCGATGTCGCAGATCCTGGACTATCGGAACTGCCCGCTCGCCTACAAGGTACGGTATGTGCTCAAAGTCGAGCCGCCATGTCCGCCGAGTGAAGCGATGAAGCGCGGGTCGCGGGTCCATGCGGCCATTGCCAACGGCAGCGATCTCGCTGATCCGGGAGAGATGGCGATGTTCGAGAGGGCCAGGGCATTTTTAAAAACGGCTCCTCCGAACGGGATTTTCGAGACGAGTTACGAGGATACGAACAATCCGGGCTGCCGTATCGGCAACCTGCATGGCATTCCGGCAGTGGGAATCTTCGATGTCCACTGGATCCACCCGCCTCTTGGTGTCGATTGGAAAACGGGAAGGTTCAAGCCCCGCCATACGACGCAGTACGAGATCCAGGCGTATGTCCTGAACGAACTCTATCACCAGACCTACGGTCATCGTCTCGATGCCATGCGGTTCGTTTTTCTTCAGAACGGCGCAATCTTCGATGCCCGGTGTCTGTCGGAACCGAAGTCGCACGAGGTCGTGGCCGCCGAGATCGACGCGGCCATCGCCGGAATCGCTGCCGGGGCATTCGAACGAAGGGTCCGCCCGCTCTGCCCCCATTGCGATTGGTGGCCTTATTGCAAATCCGTGGTGCGCTGAGTGCCTCTCCAGGACGGGCGGAGCGGATTCCCGGGCCGGCCGCTCGAGGCGGCCGCGCTCGTCGCGGCGACGCAAGGCCCAGCCGCGTCCGTGCCACAATCGGGCCGCGACGACGATGTCGTACCATGGGTTCTATCGCACGCCGTCCCGGTTACCGTGTATGGAAACTTTTTTCCTGTCCTCAACGCCAGTCAATAGGGAGAACTCTATGGCTGTCAAGGTGGACAAGGACCTCTGTGTAGGGTGCGAGACCTGTATCGATGAATGCCCCTCCGAGGCGATCACGATGGCCGAAGGCTGCGCTGTGATCGACAGGGACAGGTGCGTCGACTGCAACACCTGCGTCGATGCCTGCCCCTCGGAAGCCATCGCGTCCGAGAAGTGAGATCTGGGTCTCCCTCCTTTTTCCTGCCGTCTCCGGCCGCTTTATCCCGGATGACGAGAATCTATTTACCCTGAACCGACCCGTATGCGGTCGGGTGAACACACAATGCCACGCACAGCAGCACTCGTGCTTTTCTGTCTTGCCGCACTGGTCGCATTCCCGGTGTCGGCCGCCATCACGGACGTCCCGTCGGGCGGGACCGTCTTCATCGGCGAGCAGGGACTCAACATCGCCGCCGCCAATGTAACCGCCGGGTCGCAGATCGCCCGTTTCGGCGGGGGCGGCAACGTCCAGACGGACGCCCCCTCCGACCTCGTGACCGTCTCCGACCCGACCTCGTTCTACGTCTCGCCGACCCAATTCGGCAGCGCAGCCGGAGCCTGGTACACCTTCCCCGGACGGCAGCTCGCGTTTATCGTCAAGGACCCGAGCCTCCAGCTCCGCGTGATCAACGGCAGGACCGGCCGTGAGATCGGAACCGGCGCGATCTCGGGCGACCCGCTCGGCTTCCGGATCGAGACGAACCTCGACGCGATGGCGCAGCGGCCCGGGGTGGCCGGCGCCCCGATCACGATCCACGTCCGCGACCCGACCGGGGCCGAGTTCACCTCGCTCGTGAACGGCGGAGTCACGACCTCGCTCGTGAACATCCCGGTCAACGCCTCGGTCTACGAGACCGGGCCGATCTGGGCGACCGATACCTCGCAGTACCGGGCCGGGTCGTACGAGGTCTGGGCCGACTGCAACGCGAACGGGATGAAGGACAACTACAACCAGGTCGGCAAGACCACGACCCGGTCGCAGACCGGCACGTCGATCCAGGTGGGCGGTACGAGCGGACCGTCGATCACCGGCGTCGCCACGCCGACCGTCACCGCGACCGGAACGGCCGCGGCGACCGTGACGGCGGTCACGACGACCGTGAACGCGACCTCCGTCGGCACGATCGTCCCGACCGCGACCGGAACGGCGGTGGCGAGCGCGACGGCCACTGCGGCGACCACGGCTCCGGCCACCACCCGGAGTCCGGGCTTCGCCGCGACGACCCTCGTGCTCGCGGGCATCGCCGCCCTTGGGCTCGCTCTGTTCCGGCGGCGGTAGACCGCCTCCCTCTTTTTCGCGAAAGATTTTTCCGGGTCCGGCCCCTCCGCTTGCGCATGAACGTCGGGACCATGACCATCAAGTCGCGCCGCTCCGTCCGGAAGTACAAACCGACCACGATCCCGCCGTACGTGATCCAGGACGTGCTCGACTGCGGCCGGCTCGCGCCCACGGCGGAGAATCTCCAGCCCTGGCTCTTCGGGGCCGTCACCGATAAAGAACTCCTCCGGCGGATCGCGGAGCTCACGGACGACGCCCTGTTCATCGCCGACGCCGCTGTCTGCTTCGCGGTCTTCGGCCGGCCAGACGAGACCTACTACCTCGAGGACTGCGCCGCTGCCACGATGAGCATGATCATCGCGCTTCAGAGCCTCGGGCTCGGGAGCTGCTGGGTGGCCGGAGACAAGAAACCGTATGCCGGGGCCGTCCGCGAACTCCTCAACGTCCCCGCTGATTACTCGCTCATCTCACTGGTCCCGGCCGGCGCGCCGGCGGAGATCTCGAACCCATCCAAGAAGCGGCTCGACGAGGTCTCGTTCCAGAACCGGTTCGGCGAGACCGCCTGATCGCGGTCGCGCGATAGACGCGCAGGCGGCGTCTGCGGCCGCCGCTTTGGGCGTAGCGGGGGAGTACGCGTCGCGGCCGAGGGCCCGACCGACAGGTTCATCACGGATAGCAACGTTTAAGTACCCCAGTGGAGTTGATCGAATAAGACCAAATGTCCAGGCAGCCGGCGAAGTCGTTATGGACAGCGGAACGGAAGGGCAGACGATCCGCGTCCGACTGCCGAAGAGGCGGAACAACGAGCAGTTCGCGACGGCAGAACTGATGATGGGCGCGAACCATATCCGCGTGCGGTGCTTCGACGGCGTGACCCGAATGGGGCGCATCAAGGGCAAGATCAAGAAGCGGGCCTGGATCCGCGAGGGCGACATCGTGATCGTCACCCCGTGGAGCTTCCAGGACGAGAAGTGCGATATCATCTACCGGTACATGCCGCCCCAGGTGGACTGGCTCCGGCGGAACCGGTACCTCTGATCTTTTCTCTCCTACCGCCAGAACAACCGCCTCTCTGTCCCAGCAGATGCAAGCGTGTACGGCGGGCCATTAAACCCACGAATGCATCCATCACGTCTTCCTTCAGGACTTCCCAGACCGCTGAGAGGTGTTGCACCTTGGAGGGTGCGGTAATTACACGACTGCGATAGTGTGTAATTACTTAATTGAATGAACTTTTTTCAGATATAACTATTAGTTGAGGGAACAAATCTCCTCACAGCATATGGCACCAGATGATCCCGGAGAGCGAGTGGCCGACCAGTTCATGACTCTGCTGATCTCTTTTCCCCGTAAGTTCCTGCCGAAGGGCGACGGCCCCTTCGACAGTCTCTCAGAGAGACAGGCGATGCAGTTCCGGACCCTGCGCGTCCTCTCAATGATCGACGATCCGAAAATGTCGACCATCAGCCGGGTGCTGTTCATTTCGAGGCCGTACATGACGACGCTCATCGACTCTCTCGTACACGAGGGGTATGTCCAGCGGCAACGCGCTGCCGAAGACCGGCGCGTGGTCCGGATAATCATCACCGCAGAAGGACGGCGGCATCTGGCTGAGGGCACCGCCATCTTCCGAGGCCACATCGCCAAACGCTTCTCGGCTCTCGGCGAAGAGGATCTCCTCCTCCTCTCCGAGTCGCTCGGAAACCTGCAGACGATCCTCGCCAAGATCAGGTGACGGATATGGAGATGCACACACTGGAACAGAGAGAGCAGCGTGGATCGGGCAGAACAGCCGGAACGGCGAACGCGGAGGCGATCATCCGTCTCGAACACCTGTCGAAGATCTTCAAGAGCCGCGACAGGACCGTAACGGCGGTCGACGATGTCTCCTTCGAGGTCGGGCACGGCGAGATCTTCGGCCTGCTCGGTCCGAACGGGGCGGGGAAGAGCACGCTCATCCGAATTCTCACGACTCTTCTCCGGCCGAGTTCGGGGACAGCCTATGTCAATGGCCACGAGATCAGTCGGGAGCCCGAGCTGATACGGTCGATCATCGGGGTCTGTCCGCAGAACAGCACGCTCGATCAGGAGCTCTCCGCCTACGACAACTTGGAGTTCTACGGCAAACTGGTCGACGTTCCTGATAACATTCTGGATGCACGGATACGGGAGCTCCTGGCCTCTGTCGGCCTCACAGAGCAGACAAATACAAGGGTGAGCACCTTCTCCGGAGGCATGAAGCGCAAGCTCGAGATCGTACGCGCCTTCATTCACAAGCCCCTCATCATCTTTCTCGATGAGCCGACGATCGGTCTCGATCCCGAGGCACGGCGGGAGGTCTGGGATCAGATCGCGCGTTTGAACGCCGAGGAGACGACGATCATCCTGACCACCCATTATATGGACGAGGCCGAGAAGCTCTGCGACCGGATCGCGTTCGTCGACGGCGGTCGATTGATCGCCCTCGACACGCTCGAGAACCTCAAGAAGGTGATCCCGTCGGGCGACCTGATCGAGGTCGGGTTCGAGCGGATTACGGAGGAGGTGATCGACCGCATCCGAGCGGATCCGCACGTGGGTGTGGTGGAGCTGCGGGGGAAGACCCTTGCCATCCAAGCGACGGGCGGAGGGAAGATCCTGCCGGTGATCCTCGAGTACTTCGAGAAGGCCGGTCTGCCCGTCACCTCGCTATCGATCCGATCGCCGTCGCTCGAGGACATCTTCATCTACCTGACCGGCAAGGGGTTCGGAGGCGGAGAGGGGAAGACTGTTCCTATCCTGACGGAGCGTGAAGCCCCATGATGCGCGGTGCCGTCGCGATCTTCAAGCGGGACTTCAAGAAGTTCCTCTCCAATCCGATCGTGATCATCATGACCCTCCTCATGCCGATCATGTACCTCGTGATCTTCGGAAACGCCATCGGCGGAGCGATTGCGGGCATTCCGATCGGCGTGGCTCAGGAGACCCCCTATGTCAACGAAACCCCGCTCTTCTCGGCGTCGGTTGATTCACTGACGCATCTTGCACAACCAGATAAGGCCAATACCTTCTCGGTCACCGTCTTCACGAGCGAGGCGACGGCCAAGCAGGCTCTTGCTGACGGGAGAGTGATGGCCGTCGCGATCTTCCCGTCCGCGGTCTCGAACGATCACACGATCCGGCTCTACGTCGACAGCTCGGACTTCACGACGCCCACGGTGATAGAGGGTGGGATCAACGGAGTGCTTCAGAAGCTCGGTGTTCAGGCTCCGGTGCAGGTGACGAAGCTCTACGGCGACGTCCAGTACATTCAGTTTTTCGGCGTCGGCGTCATCGTCATGGCGATCTTCATGTCCACCATGATGGGCGGCGGCATCGCCCTGATCAGGGACCGGGAGCTCGGGATCATCGAAGGCTACCTCGTCACCCCGGTGAAGCGCTCGAGCATCATCCTCGGGATCATCGGGAGCGGCACGGTCAAGGGGTTCCTCTCGGGATTCATCATCTTCCTCGTGGATCTCGTCGTGGCCGGGATCGTCCTCCGGAGCGCGGAGGACTTCGTTCTCGTCCTTGTCGTGATCTTCGTTATCAGCATCGGGCTCACAAGTCTGGTCGTCTTCATCTCGTCGCGGTTCAGAGATCAGCAGTCGTTCGCGGGAATGAACGCCTTTCTCAGCCTGATGCTCTTCATGACAAGCGGGGCGTTCTACCCGACGCTTGGCATGCCCGACTGGCTCCGCTGGATTACGACGGTCAACCCGGAGTTCTACGCAGTCCACGCCCTCCGGACCCTGATCCTTCGCGGCCAGGGACTCGGCGCGATCTCCGTCGACCTGCTCGCTCTCGGGCTCTTCTCCGGCGCGGCGATTCTGCTCGGGATCACGACGTTCCGTCGGACCCTGGAGTGAGAGGAAAAAAGCGATTATGGCTCGAGGCCCGCAAGCGCGGCCTCGACGATCGCACCGAGGGCCTCGGCGCCGAAGCGGTCCGAGTTCAGCACGAGGTCGTACGGCAGGAGATCGTCGATCTCGATGCCGTAGTACTGCCGGTAGCGTCGGGCCTCGCAGGCCTCGCGCTCCGCAGTCTCGGCCTCGGCCGATGCGAGGTCCGCGCCGTCCTCGCGCTCGAGGATGCGCCGGACACGGACGGGGAGCGGGGCCTGGAGCCAGACCCGGAGGTCCGCGCAGGTGACCATGAGGCCCGAGAGCCGGCCCTCGACCACGATGTCGTCGGTGGCCTCGGCGATCTCCCGCTGCCGCTCGTCGATCAGCAGGTCGATCGAGGGGTCGGCCTCGGCCAGCGCGCCGAACGCGGCAAGGTCCATGCCGCGCTCGGCCGCGAGGGCCCGGAAGACCTCGCCGGCTGAGATCAGCCGGAAGCCCGTTCGGCCGGCCAGGCGCCGCGCGAGGGTGGTTGTTCCGCTCCCGGGTGGCCCGCTGACCGTGACCCGCACCTACACTCCCCCGATATTGAGCGACTTCCGGATCACCTGCGAGATCGTCAGCGAGCACATCATGTACCAGAGGATCCACGCCGGGAACGGCCCGAACGCGGCTGCCGTCAGCGCCGTCGTCCCAATGAACGGGAAGACCAGATGCTCGGGCGTAAGCGGGAGGCGATAGAGGAGCCAGAAGAAGATCGGGACCGAGACAACAAGGATGTAGGCCATCGGCTTGAACTGGGCCTGGCTCATCTCGAGCTGCTCCCCCATCATCGCGCTCTGGCGGGCCTGCATCTTCTTGATCCGCTTCTCGTCGCCCCCGAGCTGGACTTCCCGGAACTCCCGCTGGAACTCCTTCATCTGGGCCTGCACCCGCTGCATCTTCTCGTAGTCGATCGTATACTTCTGGATCAGGCTCGAGTAGAGGCCCGTCAGGGTCGAGAGGATCACGATCAGGATGAAGAACGGCACGCCGAACTGGGTGAGCAGCGGACCGAAGACCGTGTTGATCGCCGACCCCACGGTCTCCCTGAGCCACGGAATGCTGTACGAGAACATCATGGCCATCGCGAACACGATGGCCAGGTAGCCCCCGAGCGGACCGCGTTTCTTTTCGGCCATGGCTATTCCAGGAGGCCGGCGAGGTCGTCGATCGCGCGGTCGAGCAGGAGGTCGGCATTCGTCACGATCGCGACCGTGCACCCGGTCTTCATCGCGTACGCGGCCGCGATCGCACGGTTGAAGGACTGGTGGGATGCCAGCGCCCGGTAGCTGTCCATGTCGCGGACCCGCGAGGGGTCACCGAGCCGCCGCCCGAGGATCTGGTCCTCGTCGGTCTCGATCAGCACGAAGAGGTCGGGCATGAGCGCCTCGAGCACCCACTCGGGGAGTCCGGGGAGGTAGCCCTTCGGCGTCTTGACCGAGGCGTGCGTATCGACGATCACGTTCCCGTCGATCGTCGCGATCGCGCTCGCGGCCTTTCGCTGGAGCGACTTCTGGTCGTCCTTTCCGAGGAGGCGCATCTCGTCGCGGTTCCGCACGAGCTCCTCCGCAAGCGCCGTCTCGAACATGAACGAGCCGAAGGAGATGTTGGCGTAGTGAACGCCCATCTCCTCGAGCTTCGTCAGCGCTCCCGTGATCACCGTGGTTTTGCCCACGCCGGGCACGCCGGTGATGATGCACTTGGTCGCCATCTCAATCCTTCCCGAAGAATCCTCGCATGAACGGATACATCTCCATGATCTGCTGACTCGCGATCTCTTCGTACAGCCGGTAGGTGATCGAGACCGTGAGCAGGAGCCCCGTACCCGAGACCGCACCGATGACACCGAAGAGGTTCGCGACGACAGACAGGATGCCGATGAAGACGCCGCCGATGACCGTGACGCGGGGGATGTACCGGTCCAGGTACTTCTCGAGCACCTGGGGGTTGCGCCGGAATCCCGGGATCGACATCTGTGAGCTCTGGATCTGCCGGGCCACGTCCTTCGAGTCGAGCCCGGCCGTCTTGATCCAGAAGAGCGCGAAGAGCGCGCCCCCCACGACCATCACAACGGTGTCGATACCCATGCGTAATAAGATCTCCCACGGCGCGTGGCCGAGATCGGTCACCCACCACATCCACTGGTCGGGGCCGTTGATCGGCGCCAGGAAGTACATCAGGCCGGACGTGGGGGTCTGGCCGTCGAACTTTCCGAGGATCGTGATCCCGATGTTGGAGAGAAAGAGCCCGATCATCTGGATGTTCGCCTGGAGCACGCGGACCAGGATCATCGGCAGGACCGAGGCGTAGATCAGCTTCACGGGGAAGCGCGAGCGCGAGCCGCGGACCTGTGCGTGGGCAAGCGGGATCTCGATTCGCGTCGACTCCACGTAGACGATGACCAGGAAGATCGCGATCGTCGTAACGAACGCGAGCACATCCGTGCCGAAGTACTGGAGGTAGTTTCCGCCCGAGATGCCGATCGCGAACAGGCGTGGGAAGAACCCGACCGGATACGGGTCCGAGACCGGGGCCCAGTTCAGGAACCCGTTGATCAGGGACTGAGAGATCCCGGCGATGATGAAGAGCCCGACGCCCGAGCCGATCCCCCACTTGGTCACGACCTCGTCCATGAAGACGATCAGGATGCCGCCCACGACGAGCTGGATGAAGATGATCAGCGCGAGAAGCCCGGCGTTTCCGCCGAAGACGTTCGCGACGATGGTCGGGTCGGGCTTCATGAACCCGCCGATGATCTGCGGCGCTGCCTCCACGAAGATCATCACCACGATCAGGACCTTCTGCAGGCCCATGTAGATCACCTGGCCGCGGGTCTCGGAGGTGTCGATATGGAGGATGTCCGCGCCCTTAAGGAGCTGGAGCACGATCGAGGCCGTGACGATCGGGCCGATCCCCAGATGGATGATCGAGCCCGAGGCCCCCGCAAGCAGGGCACGCCAGTAGAGGAAGAGGTCCTGGCTCGACTGGGCGAGGCCGAAGATCGTGATGTTGGAGAGAACGAAGTAGAGGATGAGAATGCCGGCGGTCCAGATCAGCTTATTCTTGAAGTGGACGTGCCCCTCGGGGCTCTTGACCGCGGGCATCGCCGCGAGCACCGGTTCGAGTCGATCGAGCAATGCGCCCATTGAGTCACCTGAAAAGATGGGCGGACTCAGACGACGTTCGCCTGACCGCCCGCTGCCTCGATCTTCGCTATCGCCTGCGCCGAGAATGCCGATGCCGAGACACGGAGAACCCGGGTCACGCGGCCGCTGCCGAGGACCTTCTCGATCCCGAGGGAGGACGCGTCGATCGCGACGGCCCCCTCATCCTCGGTGACGAGGGCCCGGGCGAGCAGCCCTGCGACCATCTGGTCCAGGGTCCCGATATCGATCGTCGTCACCCGCGTGGTGTCGACCGGGTTGAAGCCGTTCTTGCCGTAGACCGGCCCCTCCTCGAGGTAGTACTTCGAGAACCGGTGGGCGTTGATCCCGGCCCGGCCGCGTCCGCCGCGGTTTCCGGCGCCACGGCGGTTCTTGTGGGTACCACCGCCGCAGGTCCGGGAGCCGCGGTACTTCGATCGTTTGTTGACAGGCATTGGCTCACCGCATCTTATAGAGGAGTTCGTTGATCTCCGGCCCGTAGTACCCGAGCGCCCCTCCCTGTGGATAGGTTCGCTTCAGGGACTTATACCCCTTCCGAGGGGGGTGGAGCCGGAGGACGGGCTTGAGGCCCGGGATATCACGGAGCTTCATCTCTCCCTCGACGACCGCTCCGGCCAGCTCGGTGATACCGGCGTAGCTGGTGTGCTCGCGGACGTAGTCGTCGGTCAGAGGGTCGTTCCCCTCGAGCCGGCCTCGAGTCCGCATCAGCGTCTCGAGTGTCTCGGGCGTGATCTCGCCCCAGGCGACGAAGTCCTTGACCTTTCTGATCATCCCGAGCATCTCGGGCGTATCGGGGGCGATGACGCAGTGGTTGATGTGGTGGAGCCGGAGCATCTTGAGCGTGTCCTTGATCTCCCTTCGCGTGTTGACCACGCCGCGCACCTGGACGACCGCGTACATCACTGCCTCCCGAGCCGGATCATGTTCGTCTGTCGGAGCGCCTCGAAGGTCGCCTTCGCGAAGTTGATCGTGGTCCGCGTCTGCCCGGTCGAGAAGGTCCAGACATCCCTGATCCCTGCGAGCTCGAGCACCTTCTTGCCGATTTCGCCGGTGACGAGCCCGATCCCCTGCGGCGCGGGCTTGAGCGTGACCGTGACGGACCCCGCCTTGCCCTTGACCTGCATCGGGATCGAGTGGTGCTGTCCGCATCCGCATTCCCAGGAGCCGCAGCCCCGGCTGACGTGGATCAGGTTCACCTTCGCGTTGTCGATCGCCTTCTTGATCGCGTTGCCGACCTGGGCGTCCTTGCCCTGGCCGAAGCCGATATAGCCGTTCTTGTTGCCGACCACGACCACGGCGCGGAACTTCACGCGCCGGCCCGAGTCGGTCATCCGCTGCACCATCGAGATGTCGAGCACCTCGTCCGTGAGATCGGAGATGAAGGCATCCACGATCTGCGGCTCCTTGATCGGCTTGCCCGTCGCGAAGACCTCCTCGAGCGAGGAGATCTCGCCGGCCATGACCGCTTTGCCGAGACCGGTGAGCGGAATCCATTCCGCACGTTCGTATGCCATGTTATGCCAGCTCCTGTATTCTGGACGTCACCTGCTCGACGTTCCCGACGAGATCTCCGGCCTTCTCCGTCGCATAGGCGGCGATGTGCGCGCCCTTCGCGCGGTCGTCGTCGGGCATGCACTTGTCGCCATGGGGGATGTCGAGGCCGCCCTCGACCGCACCCTTGAGCGCGGCGAAGACCCGCCCGCCCGGTGTCGAGCGAGCGAGCCCGATGTCGAGGATCGCCTCTTCGTGCCCGGCGGCGAGTGCCTTCTTGGCGAAGAGCATCCCCGTCAGGTACGCGGCCGGCGTGTTCGCGGTCGCGCCCGTGTACCCGAGCTTCACGAGCTCGAGCGAGGAGGCCGTGACCATCGTCCGGTCGCCGTCCATCTCGGCCGTGACGAGCTGGCAGATGACCTGCCGGTTCGTCATCCGGACGACCATGCGCGGCGCGTCGGCGACGATGAGCTTCGCGCGGCTGTAGTAGTCGGTCTTCCCTTCCCGCCGCCGGCGGAACGGGACGAAGTATCTCGGTCCCGTCGCCATCAGCGGTTCCTCCCGACGAGGAGGTCCATCTGTGCCTTCATGTGCGCCACGTTTCGGTATTGTCCGCCGGCTGCACGCCGGTAGAG
>JADGNL010000114.1 GCA_017883495.1 Methanomicrobiales archaeon
CACGGGCACGATGACCGTGTTCGCCACCGTCGACATCGCGAGCCGGACGAACTCCCGGGGCAGCTCGGCCGCTGGGATCTCCCGGCCGAAATACTCGCGCAGCCGCTCGCGGTGCTCGGCCGTCGCCTCGTCCTCGGCCCAGCCCCGCACGGTATTCGTATCGTGGGTGCCGGTGTAGAGGACGCAGTCCCGGACCACGTTGTGGGGGATGCTGACGTTCCTCTCCCACCCGCCATCGACGTCTTCGAAGGCGAGGAGCAGCACCTTCATCCCGGGGATCCCGGCCGCCGCCATCACTTCCCGCACGTCCGTCGTGATCGTCCCGAGGTCCTCGGCGACGATCGGGAGGCAGGGGACCCGCCGCGCGAGCGCGCCGAGGAGCCCCCCGACGGGGGCCGGGACCCACCGCCCCTCCGTCGCCGTCGCTGAGCCGGCCGGGACCGCCCAGTAGGCGACGAGGCCGCGGAAGTGGTCGATCCGGACATAGTCCACGCACGAGAGCGTCCGTTCCATCCGCTGCGTCCACCAGGCAAAGCCGTCCCGCTCCAGGGCGTCCCAGCGGTACAGCGGGTGGCCCCAGCGCTGGCCGGCCGCGCTGAAGATGTCCGGCGGGGCGCCCGAGACGGCCGTCGGCCGGAGGTCGTCGTCGAGCTCGAAGTACTCCGGGTGCAGCCAGACGTCAGCACTGTCGTAGTCCATGTAGATCGGGATGTCGCCGATGATCCGGATCTCCCGGGCCCGGCAGTACGCCCGCAGCCGCTGCCACTGCCGCATGAAGACGAACTGGAGAAACCGGACCCGGCCCATGGAGCCGCGAGGCGCTCCGACGCCTCCCGGAGCGCGTCGGGCTCCCGCCGCCGCAGTTCGTCCGGCCACCGGCTCCAGGGCAGCCCGCCGAGCTCCGAGCGGATGGCAGAGAAGAGGGCGAAGTCGTCCAGCCACCAGGCGTGCTCCCGGCAGAACGCCGCGAACTCCCGCCGGTCCCCCTCCTTCGCGAACCGTTCGCAGGCCAGGTCGAAGAGTCGCTCCCTGAACGGGACCACGTCGGCGAAGTCGACGGGCCCGTCGGGAAACCGTTCCGCCCCGCCGATCTCCTCCGCGTCGAGAAGGCCGTCCTCCGCCAGCAGCTCCGGGCTGATCAGGAGCGGGTTCTTCGCGAACGCGGAGGTGCCGTGGTAGGGGTTGGTATCGACCGTCGGGTTCAGGGGGAGGACCTGCCAGTACGTCTGCCCGGCCGCGGCGAGGAGGTCAGCGAACCGGTACGCTGCGGGCCCGAGGTCCCCGATCCCGAACCGCGACGGGAGCGAGGTGACGTGCAGGAGCAGCCCGCTCCCCCGGATCATCATGCTGCGGCTCCGCCGGCAATCGGGCCTGGCCCGGACCCCGTAACGACATCCATCTCGATCGCGACCGTCCTTCCCCCGCCGCGGAGGAGCGCCCGGAGCGCGGCATCCCCCGTTCCGGGCGATACCTGAGGACGGACACCATCGGTATTAAAGCTCGCCCGCAGAGACCGGGGCCGACCGGAACGGCCCCAACCTCCCCTTTCCGGGCCGCGCGGGGGATGCCGCGCCGTCACGGATCCGCGGCCGCCCCTCGCGGCGGACGGGCCATTATTATCTGACCTGACGCGAAACCTGTGACCGCATGCTGAAGGCGCTTGATGTCGAGACGTGGGTGACGCAGCGGCGTTCGAACCTGGACGAGGCGAAACGGTCCGCGGCCGGGATCATCGAGCTCGTCCGCACCGGGGGCGACGCGGCCCTCCTCCAGATGGCGAGGAAGTACGAGGGAGCCGAGATCGAGTCGATCCGGGTCTCGCGGGAGGAGGTCGAGGCCGCGTACGACCAGGTCGACGAGCGGCTCGTCGAGGCCGTTATCGAGGCCGAGGCGCGGATCACCCGGTTCCACGAGCGGCAGAAGGAGCGCGACCTCTGGCTCGAGGAGGCCGAGCCGGGGATCACCCTCGGCGTCAAGACCACGCCCATCGACCGCGCCGGCCTCTACGTCCCCGGGCGGCGGGCGGCCTACCCCTCGACCGCGCTGATGAACGCGATCCCCGCGAAGGTCGCGGGCGTGGCCTCGCTCTGCGCCTGCTCGCCCCCGCCGATCCTGCCGCTCACGCTCGTGGCCCTCGACATCGTGGGCGTGGAGGAGGTCTACCGGATCGGCGGGGCGCAGGCCATCGCCGCCATGGCCCTCGGGACCGAGACCATCCGGCCGTGCCGGAAGATCGTCGGGCCCGGGAACGCGTACGTGACGGCCGCGAAGATGCTCCTGCGGGAGCACGCGGAGATCGACTTCCCGGCCGGGCCGAGCGAGATCGGGATCCTCGCGGACCGGTCGGCGAACCCGGCCTTCATCGCCGCCGACATCCTGGCCCAGGCCGAGCACGACCCCGACGCCGCCTGCATCCTCATCGCGACCGACGGGACGCTCGCTCAGAGGGTCGAGGAGGAGCTCGGCCGGCAGCTCGCCGCCGCGCCCCGGCGGGAGATCATCGGGCAGGCGCTCGGCAACTCCGGGTACATCACGACCCCCGACCTGGACGCGGCCGTGGCCGCGATGGACCGCGTGGCCCCGGAGCACCTCTCGATCATGGTCGAGGACCCGCTCCCGGTCCTGATGGCCGTGCGGAACGCGGGCTCGATCTTCGTCGGCCCGTACGCGCCCGTGGCCGCGGGCGACTATGCGTCCGGGACCAACCATGTCCTTCCCACGGCGGGGTACGCCGCGACCTACTCGGGGCTCAACGTGGCCCACTTCACCAAGACCTCGACCGTGCAGATCATCACGCGGACGGGCCTCGAGGCGATCGGGGACACTGTCGAGGCCGTGGCCGACGCGGAGGGCCTGTACGCCCACGCCAACTCCGTCCGGGTCCGGCGGGCATACCGGGGGCTCTGAACCCCGCAGTCCCTGGACCGATGGAGCCGTCACCGTTCGAGCCCGAGCTCATCGCGCCCTGCGGGATGAACTGCGGGGTCTGCCGGGCGTATCTCCGCTCGAGGAACCCCTGCCGCGGGTGCGGGGAGGCGCCCCTGCCGAAGTCCCGCGCGAACTGCAGGATGCGCCTCTGCGAGAATCGCACCGGCCGGTTCTGCTACGACTGCGTCGACTTCCCCTGCGACCGGCTGAAACACCTGGACAGACGATACCGGGCGCGGTACGGCATGAGCGAGATCGAGAACCTGGAGTGCATCCGGGACCACGGCATGGAGCGGTTCCTGGAGAGCGAGCGCGAGCGGTGGGTCGCGGACGGGTGCGTGTTCTGCGTCCACGATACGAACTATTACCCGATCCGCGGCGGCGAGCGCTCACCGTAGGTCCGGGCCGTCCCCGTCCAGCTGCCGTTCCAGGGCCTCGACGCGGGCGGCGATCGCCGTGTCGATCCTCTTCCGTTCTTCGAGCAGCCGGTGCAGCTCCGCGAGGGATCCGGCGGCCCCCTCTTCCGCTCCGGGGTCTCCCGAAGGCTTCTCCTCCCCGGCCGTCGGG
>JADGNL010000115.1 GCA_017883495.1 Methanomicrobiales archaeon
ACCCCCGCCTTCCGGATGACGGGAGCTCGCGCCGCTCCTTTCCGCCGCGCCTCACGCGGTCGAAGATGCCTTTTCAGGAGCTGCGACGCTGCGGCGGAATCCGCCGGTGCAGGAGGGCCACGTCTCGTCGTTCGGACGAAACAGAAAAAGGCGAAGGTCAGTAGTCGCCCATGCCGCCGGGGCCGCCCTCGGGCATCTGCGACTTGGAGCCCGCAATGACGTCGTCGATCCGGAGGATCATCACCGCGGCCTCGGTAGCCGACGAGATCGCCTGGGTCTTGACCCGGAGGGGCTCGACAACGCCGGCCGCCTCCATGTCGACGGCCTCGCCCGTCCTGACGTCGACTCCGGCCGTCGCGCAGCCCGAGTCGTGCGCGGCCCGCAGCGCGACGAGCGCGTCGATCTGGTCGAGACCGGCGTTCTCGGCGATCGTGCGGGGGATCACTTCGAGGGCGTTCGCGAAAGCCTCCACCGCGAGCTGCTCGCGGCCGCCGATCGTGGTGGCGTAGTCGCGAAGCGACCGGGCGAGCGCGATCTCGGGGGCACCGCCGCCGACAACGTACTTGCCGTCCTCGACCACGATCCCGACCACGCGGATCGCGTCGTGAATGGCGCGCTCGAGCTCGTCGACCACGTGCTCGGTCCCGCCGTGGAGCAGGATCGTGACCGCGCGCGGGTTCTGGCATTGCTCGATCACGACCACCTCGTCCGCGGCCATGACCCGCTCCTCGACGAGCCCGGCACAGCCGAGGTTCTCGGGCTGGATGTCGTCGAGCGTGGTCAGGATCCGGGCGCCGGTCGCGCGGGCGATGCGCTTCAGGTCCGATGTCTTGAGACGGCGGACGGCGAGGATGCCGGCCTTCGCGAGGTAATGCTGGGCGAGGTCGTCGATCCCCTTCTGCGAGAAGACCACGTTCGCGCCCGTGGCGAGGACCTTCTCGGCCATCTCGCGGCTCATGCGCTGGTCGGCGTCCAGAAACGCCTGCTCCTGGCCCGCCGCCGTGATCTTGATCGTCGCTTTCGACTCGGTCTTCTTGTACTCGATCGGGGTGTTGAGCAGCAGGACCCGCGCGTTCTCGACCCGCTTCGGCATCCCGGGGTGGACCCGCTCCTTCGCGAGCACGACGCCCTCGACCAGGACCGAGTCGTCGAAGGAGCCGCCGACCTTCTTCTCGACCTTGACGTTCTCGGGGTCGACGGTCCCGTCCTCGTCGACGACCATCCCGACGGCCTTTACGACCATTGCTGCGAACTGGTCCATGGCGACCTCGGCGCCCTTGCCGGTCATCGCGGTCATCGCGATCCGGTAGAGCAGGGCCGTGTCGGACGGGGTGACCGGGCGGGCGAGTTCGGCCAGAAGTGCAGCGGCTCGGTCGGCCGCGAGCCGGTATCCGGCCGCGATCACGGTCGGGTGAACCTCGTCGCCCACCAGCGCCTCGGCCCGGGTGAGGAGTTCGGCCGCAAGTACGACGGCCGTGGTGGTGCCGTCGCCCGCCTCCTGATCCTGCGTCTTGGCGATCTCGACCATCATCTTGGCGGCCGGGTGCTCGATGTCCATCTCGTCCACGATCGTCGCGCCGTCGTTCGTGATCACGATGTCCCCGATCCCCGAGACGAGCATCTTGTCCATGCCGAGCGGGCCGAGGGTCGAGCGGACCGCGTTCGCAACGGCCTTCGCGGCCGCGATATTGTTGCCGAGAGCCTCGCGCCCGCGGGTCTGGGTCGTTCCCTCCCTCAGAATGATGATGGGCTGTCCTCCTTGCACCTGGGCCATACTATCACACCTATGGCTGTAAAGGTGCATTATGGTTCTATAAAAGAGTTACCCGCGGGGCGGGCACCGGATCACGTTCCCATGAGCGTCCTCTGCCCCGGCGGGAGCCGCCGCCCGAACGCCTGGGACGGCCCGGCGCAGACGAGAACGAAGGACCGATCCGCCCCGCCCGCGATCGCGACGAAGGCCGGGTCCGGCGTTTCGGCGTAGAGCACGACCATCGCGAACGCCGAACGGGCGCGGAGCTGGTGACCCAGGCTCCGCCGCACGGCCCCGTCCTCGTCGTAGAGGGCCGGCGCGTGCTCGACCACGACGATCGCCTCGCGCGCGGACGCGAGCTCGCGGAGGAGTTCCCGGGCCGAGCGGACGCGCCGGAGCCGGCACCGGTGGACGACCGGATCGAGGCACTCGGGCAGGGCCGAACCCTCCGAGCAGATGCAAACGGCCGGGAACCGGGCCGTGGTCTTATCGGCGAGCAGGGCCGCGACGCAGTCGGGCGGGCCGAGCAGGGTGTGGAGCCGGCCGGCCTCGAAGGTGACCCCGGGGCAGAGTGGCAGATGCATGATCATCCCTGCTCCGCCAGGGTATATGAGGGGTGACGATTGCGGTGTGAAAGTGAAGATGCAGACGTGTATTTATTTGTCGGGGGCCAACCTGTATCCGATGTCGGAAACGCCCGGAGTCCTGGACCTCCTGCTCCACCTGGACAAGTTCCTCTTCCCGGTGGTCCAGCAGTACGGCACCTGGGCCTATGGGCTCCTCTTCCTGATCATCTTCATCGAGACGGGCCTCGTCGTCTTTCCGTTCCTCCCCGGCGACTCGCTCCTCTTCATCGCGGGCGCCTTCGCCGGCGCCGGCGTGCTCGATATCCGCGTGATTATCCCGCTCCTGCTGGTCGCGGCCGTCGCCGGCGACCACGCGAACTACTGGATCGGCCGGCGGATCGGCGACCGCGTGCTCGACTGGGACAACCGGCTCGTCCGACCCCAGTACGTCCGCTCGGCCCAGGAGTTCTTCGACCGGCACGGGAAGAAGTCGATCTTCCTCGCCCGCTTCGTCCCGTTCATCCGGACGTTCACGCCGTTCCTCTCGGGGATCGGGAAGATGCACTATCCCGAGTTCGTGAAGTGGGAGTTTGCGGGGAGCCTCTGCTGGATCCTCCTCTTCGTCGGCGGGGGCTACTTCTTCGGCAACATCCCGATCATTCAGGGCAACCTGACCCTGCTCATCATTCTGATCATCGGCGCGTCCTTCGTCGTGATCGGCATCGGGCTCCTCCGCGAATACCGGGAGCGGATCGGGAAGCGGCTCCGCCGCCAGTAGCACCGCCATGGACCTCGTCTCGGTACTGCTGATCGCGGTCGGGCTCTCGATGGACGCGTTCGCCGTCGCGATCGGGCGCGGGGCCGTCCTTCCGCGCGCCGAGCGCGCCCGAGGGGCGCTCGCGATGGCGCTCGCCTTCGGCATCTTTCAGGCCCTGATGCCGGTTGCGGGCTGGCTCCTCGGTTCGGCCTTCGCCGAATTCATCGGCGGGATTGACCACTGGATCGCGTTTCTGCTTCTCGCGGGGATCGGCGGCCGGATGATCTACGAGGCTGCCGCCGGGCACGAGGATACCGATCGTCCGGCTCTCACCCTCAGGGTGCTGCTCCTGCTCGCCGTTGCCACGAGCATCGACGCGCTCGCCGTCGGGATCGGCCTGCGGCTCGCGGACCCCGCAACTCCGATCCTCGCGGCGGGCCTCCTGATCGGCGTGGTCACCTTTGGACTCTCTCTCGCGGGCGGCCTGCTCGGCAGCCGGCTGGGCGAACGGTTCGGCCGGGCCATGGAGGTCGTCGGAGGCGTGGTGCTGATCGGGATCGGCCTGCGGATCCTGGTCACGCACCTCGCCGGGTAGGGGGGGTCAGCCGCTGCCCGCGATGACGCGGCGGAGCTGGTCGTCGAGGTTCTGCAGGGAGAACGGCTTTGTCAGCACGCCAGCGAAACCGTAGTCGCGGTAGTTCGCCATCACCGGGTCGTTCGAGTACCCGCTGCATACGATCGCCCGGACATCGGGATCGATCTCGAGGAGACGGCGGATCGTCTCGACACCACCGAGGCCCATCGGGGTCGTCAGGTCGAGGATCACGGCGTCGAACCGGTCTCCCTCTGGGGCCTGCTGGAAGAGCTCGATCGCCTCGGCCCCGTCACTGGCAAATGCACCGCGGTATCCGAGGATCTCGAGCATCTCCTCGCCGACCTCGCGGATCATCTCCTCGTCATCCATCCAGAGGACCCGCTCGTTGCCGCGGCGCGGCGTTTCGGCGACCGCGGCCTCGTGCTGCACGGGGGCACGGCTGACCGGGAAGTAGACGGTAAAGGTGGTGCCGGCTCCGCCGGTGCGCGGCTCGACCTCGATCGTCCCGCCGTGGTTCCGGACGATCGAGTAGGCGACGGTTAATCCGAGGCCGCTTCCGGTCTGCTTGGTCGTGAAGTACGGCTCGTAGATCTTCGCGGCGTGCTCCTTCGGGATCCCGACCCCCGTGTCCGAGACCCGGACCCGGACGTAGTCGCCGGGCGCGAGGGTCAGGACCTCGTCCTCGGCGATCGTGACGTTCTCGGCCGAGACCGCGAGGGTTCCGCCCTCGGGCATGGCCTGGTCTGCGTTGATCACCAGGTTGTTGATCACCTGCTTGAGCTGATCCTCGTCGGCCTCGACGGGCCAGAGGTTCTTGGGGATGGAGAACGTGGCCCGGGCCTTCGAGCCCGAGAGGGCGAAGAGGGTCGACTCGGCGAGGAAATCGGCGAGCTGGAGCACTCTCTTGATCGGCAGCCCCCCCCGGGCGAAGGTCAGGAGCTGCCGCGTGAGGTCGCGAGCGCGGTGTGCGGCCTTCTCGGCCTCGATGAGCCGTTCGTACGCCTTCTGGTCCTCAGGCAGGTGCGCCTTCGCGACCAGTATGTTCCCCTCGATCGCGGTGAGCGTGTTGTTGAAGTCGTGCGCGATCCCGCCCGCGAGTACGCCCACCGACTCGAGCCTCTCATTCTTGGCGAGGTCCTCCTCGACCCGCCGCTCGGCGGTCAGGTCGCGGAAGACGATCACGACCCCGATAATGTCCCCGTGGCCGTCACGGACGGGGGCAACGGTCTCGCCGAGCGGCCGCTCGGTACCGTCGCGGGAGATCAGGATCTTGTGCCTTGACCGGTGGCGGGGCGACCCCTGCTGCAGGACCAGCGCGACGGGATTGCCGCACGGCTCGCGCGAGCGTTCGTCCACGGCCCGGAAAACCTCGTCGATCCGTTGGCCGATGGCGTCCTGAGCGGCCCAGCCGGTCAGCTGCTCGGCCGTCCGGTTCAGGAGGCCGATCGTGCCACGGATGTCGGCCACGATCACACCCTCGCCAATGTTCCAGAGCGTGACGGCCAGCCGCTCCTTCTCGGCCGCGAGTGCCTCCTCGGCCCGTTTTCGCTCGGTGATGTCGGACATCGCGAGCAGGATGCGGTCGGTCTCGCCGCGCTCCTCGTATACCCAGCGGGCATTGAGGAGCATCACGCGTCGCCCGAGGACCGGGAAATCGTGGTCGAGCTCGAGCCCCTCCTGTTGATTCGAGTGCATCAGGATCTTCTCGAGCAGAGCCAGGAACTCGGGGATGTTCCAGACCTGGTCGGCGAGCTCGTGGATGAACCGCCCCTCGATCTTCTCCGGGGCTGTCTGGAAGGTCTCGTAGAAGGAGCGGTTCGCCGAGACGATACGCAGGCGGTTGTCGAGCACGATCAGCACCTCGCGGATCGTGTCGACGATGTTCTCGGCGTACTCCCTCGCCCGCTGCAGCTGCTGGATCTGCTCGGTTCGCTCGCGCTCGATGCTGTAGCGGATGGAGCGGTTCAGGAGGTAGCCGTTCATCTGGCCTTTGACGAGGTAGGTGTAGGCGCCTTCGCGAAGGGCGTGGATGGCCATCTCCTCGTCGGCGAGGCCGGAGACAACGATCACCGGGACGTGCGGAGAGACGGAGCGGATCTTGATCAGGGTCGCGAGGCCGTAGCTGTCGGGCAGGTTCAGGTCGAGCAGGATGGCGTCGAACGGCCGTTCCGAGAGCTGTGCCAGGGCGTCGGCGAGCCGGTCGACCGGGGTCACGTCGTAGCGCTCGGTGTTCATCTCGGCGAGCATCTCGCGGACGAGCCGTGCGTCGCCGGGGTTGTCCTCGACCAGCAGTACCCGGAGGGGCTCTTGGTCCGTGGTTACCGCCTCCTCGTGCCCGGCCCGGCCCGGGTCCTCGGCGGATCGTTGCTGAGAGGTGTCATCCTATCGTATCTCTCCCCATCGGGCATCGAAATGGTCCCCGACGCCTCTTCGAGCCCGTATTCTGCCGTATTTTCCCTTGATCGGCGGGGCTCAGGGTTATACTTGCGCGGACTCGTTTATGTAGTTTGCGCGGTCGAGCCGCGCGGGTGCGGAGCGGAGGCACCGGCGGCGATCAGGCCGGCCGGGCCGCGGGGTTGGCGTTGTCGCTGTCGCCGGCCCCGGGGAGGCAGGCAATTCGCGACCAGTACGCCCCGATCGAGGCGATCACCTCGAGGAACCGGTCCAGGTTGACCGGCTTGATGATGTAGGTGTTCGCGTGGGTCCGGTACGAGAACGCGATGTCCTCGTCGGCGGCCGACGTGGTCAGGACGACGACAGGGATCGCGCTGAGCCTGTCGTCGGCTTTGACCTCGCTGAGGACCTCGCGCCCGCTCTTCCGCGGGAGATTCAGGTCGAGAAGGATCAGGTCCGGGCGCGGCGAGGAGCCGTGGGTGACTGAACCCCGCAGGTAGTCGAGCGCATCGACGCCGTCGCGTGCCACCGCGATCTCGACCTTCTGGCCGTATGTTCTGAAGGCCTCGCGGATCAACCTTACGTCGCCGGCGTTGTCTTCGATCAGCAGCAGGTGCAGCCTCTCGGGCCGGGCTGAAGGGACCATATGAAGCCCATGAGGGGCCTGAACGGTTATATACATTCCCTTCAATCGATGCTGAATTCAGCCGCGCCCGCGGATGAGTTTGTCGATTGCAGCCACGAGCGGCGCGATCGAGTCCTCGCCCTTGACGAAACTCGCGGCCGCCCCCTTCTCGACGGCAGTGCGTCGGACCTCGCCGTCGAGCATCCCCGACAGCACGATGACGGGCACGGACGGGGCCGCCTCGCGGACGGCCCCGATGGCAGCAGCGCCGTCAGCGTCGGGGAGGGAGAGGTCGAGGATGACGGCGGCGAACGGACCGGTGTGGAGGGCCTCGAGTCCCTCCGAGAGCCGTCGCGCCGGTTCGACCCGGAACCGGCCCGGAGCCGCTTCCTCCAGGAGCTCGGCCAGGAGCCGCAAGTCCGCCGGGTTGTCCTCGATCAGGAGAAGGGGGGTTCGATCACCCGACATGACTGTCCCCACTTCCGGCACTGCCGCCCGAGAGCCAGTACCGCTCGATCGATTTGAGCACGCGGAAGAAATTGTCGAGGTTGACGGGTTTGATCACGTAGCAGTTCGCGTGGAAGCGGTACGCAGTCATGATGTCCTCCTCGGCCGTGGAGATGGTCAGGACGATGACGGGGATATCCCGGAGCTGCGTGTCGCACTTGATCTCGAAGAGGACCTCGCGCCCGTTCTTCCGCGGGAGGTTCAGGTCGAGGAGGATCAGGTCCGGGCGCGGCGCGGAGACGTAGACGCCGGTCCGGTGGAGGAAGGCGAGGGCCTCGACACCGTCGTTGACCACGTGCAGGACGTGCCCGCCGCAGATCTCGCGGAGGGCCTCCCGGATCAGCCGGATATCTCCCTGACTGTCCTCGACAAGCAGGATCTCGCGCCGTTTGCCGGTCTCGCCGTCCGCACCGGACGATCCGGCCGTTCCGCGATCCGTCATGCGCTCTCCCCCGGCGGCCTGGCCGGGATGGTGAAGAAGAAGGTCGATCCCTCGCCCTCGGCCGATTCGAGCCAGACCCGCCCTCCGTGGCGCTCGACGATCCGCTGGACGATCGCGAGGCCGATTCCCGACCCCGGGTAGCGGTCGCGAGGGTGGAGCCGTTGGAACATCTGGAAGATCCGGTCGTGGTACTCGGGTGCGATCCCGATGCCATTGTCGCTGACCGAGAACCGGACCGCGTTCCTCTCCTCCACGGCCTCGACCCGGATCCGAGGGGGGTCGCTGGACCGGAAGGTGAGGGCGTTCCCGATCAGGTTCTGGAAGACCTGCGCGATCTGGGACGGATCGGCACGGACCACGGGCATGGGGCCGATGCGGATCTCGGCCCCGGTCTCGGCGATCCTGAGCTCGAGCCGCGTGATCGCCTCGGCCAGTGCCGTGGCCGGATCCAAAGGTGTCGGGGGCTGGCCCCGGCTCGTCACCCGCGAGTACGCCAGGAGGTCCATGATCTGCTGCTGCATCCGCTGGGCCCCCTCGACCGCGAAGCCGATGAACTCCCGCGCGTCCTGGTCGAGTTCATCGCTGTACCGTCGTTCGAGGAGCTGGAGGTAGCTCGCCACCATTCGGAGGGGCTCCTGGAGGTCGTGGCTCGCGATGTACGCGAACTGCTGGAGCTCACGGTTCGAGCTCGCCGCGTCCTCGAGCGCCCGGGCGAGCCGCCGCTCGTTCTCCTTCTGGACCGAGATGTCGGTCATGCAGAGCACGCACCCGGCCGGCTGATCGCAGAGGTCCTGTACGGACGCGGCATTCACGAGCAGGGTCCGGGGCGGGCCCGAGGGTTGCCGGAGGACGTACTCGACGGGTCCGCCATCGGCATCGGAAGCGGGGATGTCCCCGCAGGCTGCGAGCGTCTCCGCCGTACCCGATCGCTCCGCGGGAGTGAGCGGGAAGGCCTCGCCGAAGGGGCACAGCAGCGGATTGCAGCCGGCGAGACGGTGGGCTGCCTCGTTCGCGAGGGCGATCCGGCCGTCGGCTCCGAGTACCACGATCGCGTCGCCGACCCGCTCCAGGATCGACTTCGTCAGCTCCGCGTTCTCGACCAGTGCAGCCGTTTGTTTCTGCTCGGAGAGGTCCGTGACCACGATGCAGAATCCTGCAGTGTCCCCCGAACCGTACGGGCTGATCGAGAGATAGACGGGGACGGCCGCTCGGCCGACCGGGCAGAGCTCGACCTCGCCTCGCGAGCGGTCACCGGCGACGCTCCGCAGTAGGGCTTCGGTCCGGTCGAGGTCGCCGGGGCAGATCCAGCGCGAGAGTGGCGTCCCGATCAGCTCTTCTCGCGGAGTCCCGGCCAGTTCGGCGAAGCGGTCGTTCGCAAAGAGGATGGTGCCATCCGGGCTGGTCGTGACCGCGCCCTCGCTCATGGATCGGACATAGATCAGGTACGGGTGCTCGGAGCCCTGGAGGGTGTAGACGCGATCGCCCTGAGCGGTCGCGATCAGGAACGCGTCCACCTGCCCGAGCCGGATCGCGGCCAGCGTCTCCTCGGCCTCGTCGGCCGAGAGGCGAGGCAATCCCCCGTACTCCGTCTCCATCGTCTCGGTACCCTGCCGTGGACCATCGTAGTTATCCGTCGAGGTCACGCTCCCGGGTCTCAGGTAATCTTCTTACGGAGGTCGAGGCCGACCAGCACCCGGTCCGTGTTCGAGAGGTCCCCGATGATCTTCCGAATGGGCGTCGGCAAATTCCGGATCAGGGTCGGGATCGCGATGATCTGGTCTCCGGCCGCGAGCTGAGGGTGCTCGAGCAGGTCGACCACCTCGATCGAGTACTGGCCCGGGAGGTGCTCGGAGCAGATCTTCTTCAAGTTTGCGAACGCCGCGAGTGACCGCGGGCTCTGGCCGGCGACGTAGAGCTTGAGGGTCCAAAACTCGCCGGGCTCAGGGACGAACTCCTCGTCCTTCGCGGTCTCCTGCATATCTGGATTATTCATGGCCGCACTCCGTATAAAGAGCTCTCATCCCTCCCCCAGACCGTCGGCCTTCCGGCGGCGAGCCTGCTCGCGGGTGCTGGAGCTCTGGACCTCCTCCAGGAGTTCTTCCTGCTGGAGTTCCCGCATCGCCTCGTCCTCCGCCTCCTCGAACTCAGCGTTCAGGAGCGCGATCTGGGCCTCGAGCGCCCGCCGCTTCCGGTCGAGCACCCGCTGCCGGGCCTCGACAGCCTGGCGGCGCAGGATTGTCTCCGCACGGTCCCGGGTCTCCTGCGCGATCCGCGACGCCCCGGTGAGGACGCCGCCGGGGCCAGTGTAGACGTCGACGAGCTCGATGCCGGAGTCGGTGATCACGAACTCCCGGATCTGGTTCGAGTGGGCCATGCCGCGCGACTTGATCACGTAGAGCCCGCGGTTCCGCTCCCCGTTGTGCTCGAGGTTCCTGAGCAGGAGCCAGGTGTCCATCAGAGATGAAACACCGACATCGGTCCTCTCGAGGTTGAACTCGGCCGCCGTCAAGTCCGTGAAGACGGCCGTGATCCCCTGGCTCTTGAGGAAGTCGATCAGGCGGGTCAGCATGGAGCGAACCTGCTGCTGCTCGCCGATCGTGGTCAGGTTCGAGAGCGGGTCGATCACGACCAGCTGCGGCTTGAACGCGCGCACGACCTTGTGGATATTGACCAGGTGGAGCTCGAGACCGCACATCGTCGGGCGTGCCGCGTGGAAGGCGAGCCGGCACTCGCGGACCCACCGCTCCAGATCGAGCCCGATCGAGCGCATATTCCGTACGATCTGCGCCTGGGACTCCTCGAACGCGAAGTATAGGACCCGCTCGCCGCGACGGCAGGCCGCGTCCGCGAAGTTGGCGGCGATGGTCGACTTGCCCATGCCGGCCGTCCCCGAGATCAGGACCGAGCTGCCGCGGAAGACGCCCTCGCCGCCCAGCATCGTGTCGAGGCGCGGGATGCCGGTCGAGATCCGCTCGTCCGACGCGATCTGTTCGAGGGTCGCTGAGGTGATCGGCAGGACCGAGAAACCATCCGAGTCGATCAGGAACGGGTATTCGTCCATGCCGTGGGTCGAGCCGCGGTACTTCACTATCCGGAGCCGGCGGGTCGTGACCTCGTTCTGAATCCGGGTATCGAGCAGGATCACGCAGTCGGCCACGTACTCCTCCAGCCCGTACCGGGTGATCGTGTTCTCGCCCCGCTCACCGGTCACGATCGCCGAGAGGTTCCGATCCTTGAGCCAGCGAAAGAGCCGCTGGAGCTCGGCCCGGATGATACCGTGGTTCTCGAAGGCCGAGAAGAGGATCTCGATCGTGTCGATCACGACCCGTTTCGCCCCGACGGACTCGACGGCGAGGCCGAGCCGGAAGAAGAGCCCCTCGAGGTCGAAGTCGCCGGCCTCATGGATCTCGTTCTGATCGATGTGGAGGTAATCGATCACGAGCTTCTTCTCCTCGACCAGCGCCTCGAGGTCGAGGCCGATCGATTTGAAGTTCTGGATGAGATCCTCCTTCGACTCCTCAAACGCGAGGAAGACGCCGGGCTCGCCGAACTCGGCCGCACCCCGCGCCAGGAACTCCATGGCCAGCATCGTCTTGCCCGAACCGGCGCCGCCGGCAACGAGCGTGGGGCGGCCGCGCGGGAGGCCGCCCTGAGTGATCTCGTCGAGGCCTTGGATCCCGGTCCGCACCTTCGGCAGCTGATCAGGACCGCAGGTCTCGGAAAAACAGACCTCGCTCATGCTAATGCACCACTTCTCACGGCGCTGCTATTTCAAGGTGACGGAATTTGATAGAGCCGTTCCACCGCACGGTCGATGGCGCCCTCGATCTCTCGTCGGCGGTCCTCCGCGTCCGGTCCTCCGCGACCTCCGATGGCAATACGTTCGCGGGTGAGCGCTCCGATCTCATTGCCTGCCTGCCGCTCGCGCTCGTCGTACGGGTCGGGGAGCCGGACCGGCAGCCTCGCCAGGCAGCGGGCGGTGAGACCGCCGGGGCAGCGTTCGGCGATGACAGCGGCCACGGGCGCCGTGTGGAGGACGCCTGCGAGAAAGGGGTCGGCGGGGGAGATGGAGCCGACCCCCGCCGTCGGGACAGCCCGGCCGAAACGATCGCAGAGGAAAGCGGGAGTGCGCGCGCCCTCGGCGAAGAGGAGACGCGGGCCCGCGGGCGGGGGAAGAAGGTCCGTCTCGGGCGGCTCCAGGCCGAGCTCGAGAGCGATACGCCGGGCCCGCGCCGGCAGCGGGCCCGCGACGACGAAGCGGGAGGCGGTACGGGCCGACCCGAACCTCACTATGTCCTCCGGTGCGATGAGGGGACGGATGGCGCGGGCAGCCCGGCGATCCGCGCGGAGGAGGAGGAAGCGGTCGCGGGCATCGATCAGGAGCGCGGTGTCGAGCGTGGCCGGTGCCGGAGCCCGGACGCCGCCGAGCAGGACGTCGCCGAGCGGGGCGCCGCCAGCCTCGAGCAATGCGAGGAGCGCGGCGCGCGCCGGGTCCGCGATTGTCCAGGAGCCGGTGCGGAGAGCGGAGCGCGGGTAGGGGCGCAGCGCGGGCAGCCCTTCGTCGAACGCACCGACGAGGATCGGGGTCGCGATCGGTTCTGCCGCGGCCCTGACCGCGCAGTATCCGGAGATGGCCATCAGCACGTCGATCCGCGGCGCGAGCCACCGCCGGAAGGCGGCGGCGGCCGGGACGCGGTAGGCGGCCGCCGGGTAGAGGGCGAGAACGCGCCCGTCGTGCGCCACACGGCGGGTTCCGGCCTCGACGAGCAGGAGAGCCGGATCTGTCCCGGCGGTCGTGGTTGCGTACCACCCCTCGACGTACCGCCGCACGGATGTCCGTCGGGTGAGCGGAACGGCCGGGTCTGCGATCAGTATGCGATCGAAGCGGTCGACGCCGTCGAAGAGGGAGGACCAGTCCGCGGGGCGGAGCCGAACGCGGGCGTCCTCCGGGATTAGGCGAGCGAGCGGGTCGTCGTCTAGGTCGGCGCCGACGAGCGGATGCGCGGTCCGCACGGTGCACGCGAGCCGGGATCCGAACTCGAGCTCGACAAGGGCCGACGCGAAGAGAACGGCCCGGGGGTCGGGGTCGAGCGCGTACAGATGTATATTGTGCGCCGCGGCCCATCCGCCACAGGCGAGCAGGAGGCGACCCGCGCCGCAGGCCGGCACGAGCACCCGGCCCACGCAGTCCACGTCCGTCCCGACCCACTCCGCGAACCGCCGCAGCACGGACCGGTCCGGTCCCGCGCGGTCCGCCGGCGGGCGCGCCCCTACGGAGGCGTACGCGCCCGTGAGGCGGACACCCCGGGCGAGGTGGTGGTCCCACGCGAGCGCGAGCAGCCCGGGCGGGACCGCCTCGAGCACGATTCCGGCAGCCGCGAGCTCGGCCCGCATCCGGAAAGCGATGGCGCCACCTGTCGCCCCGAGCAGGAGCCCGGCGATCGGCGTTTCGACGGCTCGATTGAGATCGGCCTCGGTCCAGTCGCGATAGCCGGCGAGGCACTGGCGGAGGAGGCGTTCGCGCCAGGTCCCTGCAAGCCGAATCAGGGCGAGGACCACGCCCGGTACCGGTGCCGGCACCGCGTCGATGCGGCCGGGCCCGGCGTCCCGCGACGGAGCCGGTTCTGCGGGCGGGCCGGCAGTCCCGATCAGCACGACCCGATCCCGCTGCACTGCGAGCGCCGCCGCGCACCCGAGCGACCATGCGATCCGCCGGAGACCTGCGAGATCGTCCGGATCCCCTTCGGCGAAGACCGCGACCGCGGGCTCGCCGTCGCGAAGCCAGACCTCGACGTCCAGCCCGTCGAACGGGCCGATCACCGGGCCCCGAGCAAGTCCCGGCCCGGCGAGACGGGCGAAGAGACCGTCCGGGGCCGCTCCGCGGTTCACCTGATCGGATCGGCGGAGGCCGGCGTTATACCTGCCGGCCTAGAGGTAGGCCTCGGTCACGTACCGGCGCATCATCCGGTGCGTGTTGAAGTAATAGGCGACCGTGCCGATCGCGTTGTTCATCACCTCGATCCACTCGTCGCGGCGCCGATAGTAGAGCGGGCGGATCACGTACCCGAGCTTGTTGTAGATGTCGTCGAGCTCCCACGAGAGCCCATCCTCGGGCGAGACCTCCTCCTCGGGCGGCGGGCCGATCGACCACCCGGTCACGTCCTCGATGCAGCCCTCGATCCACCAGCCGTCGAGAACCGAGAAGTTCGGCACGCCGTTGTGGGCGGCCTTCATACCGCTCGTGCCCGAGGCCTCCATCGGCCGCTCGGGCGTGTTCAGCCAGACGTCCGCACCGGCCACGAGCCGGGCCGCGATGTCCATGTCGTAGTCGGGGATGAAGGCGATCTCAATCTCTCCCGCGAGTTCCTTCCGGAGCCGGTGGACCTCGGCAACGAGCGCCTTGCCCAGGGCGTCCGCGGGATGGGCCTTCCCGGCGATCACGATCTGGACCTTTCCGCAGCCGCAGGCCTTCCTGAGCCGCTCGAGTTCCGAGAAGAGGAGAGTCGGGCGCTTGTACGGCGTGAACCGCCGGGCATACCCGAGGGTCAGGGTCTCGTCGCAGAGGTGGGAGCCGGTCAGGCGGTTCGCGTACTCCACGAGCGAACGTTTGGACTCCTGGTGCGCCTGCCAGACGTACTCGTTCGGGATCACCTGCTGCCGCACCAGGAGTTCGGGCTCGTTCGCCCAGCCCGGCAGGTACCGGTCGAAGAGCCGCCGGAAGGACGGCGCGGTCCAGGTGAACGAGTGGACCCCGTTCGTGATCGCGTAGATCGTGTACCCGCGGAACATCCTGGTCGAGACATCGCGGTGGCGCTTGGCCACGCCGTTCACGTAGGCCGAGAGGTTGAGCGCCAGCACGGTCATATTCAGCTCGTCCTCTCCCCCGTACTTCCGGAGGAGGGCCCGGTCCGCGTCGTCCTCGATCAGGTCGTCGACGAGGGCGTACCCGAACCGATCGTGACCGGCCTCGATCGGCGTATGCGTCGTGAAGACGCACCGTTCCCGGACCTCGCCCTCGTCCAGGCCGTGCCGGTGGAGGAGCTCGAGGCCGAGCAGGGCCGAGTGCCCCTCGTTCATGTGGTACTTCCGTATCGGATACCCGAGCGCCTCGAGCATGCGCACGCCCCCGCACCCGAGGACGATCTCCTGGGCGAAGCGGACCCGGCGGTCGCTCCCGTAGAGCTGGTCCGTGATCTCCCGGTCGACGGACGCGTTACCAGAGAGGTCGGTATCGAGGAAGTAGAGCGGAACCTTGCCGCCGGTCGGGCTCTGCTGGACGTACCGCCAGGCGCGGATCTGCACGTCGCGCCCGGCGATCCGGACAGTTACCCGCGGACCCGCGTCCTCCATCAGTTTCCCGGGGTCCCATTCGAACGGGAGCTCGTGCTGCCGGCCCTCGCCATCGATCTCCTGGCGGAAGTACCCGTGGCGGCTCGCGAGCGTGACCGCGACGAGCGGGATCCGGAGATCGGCACTCGATCGGATGATGTCGCCGGCGAGGATTCCCAGGCCGCCCGCATAGGTCGGGATCTGGGAGAGGATCCCGCACTCCATCGAGAAGTAGGCGATCCTCTGTTCGTGAATCACGCCCTCCGGGGGTGGCATCAGCACCGGAGAAGGCCCTGTGGACGAAAAAGGTTTCGGCTATCCGAGCAGGATCGGCGGGAGCGCGGCGATCGCGGCGAGCCGGTGATCGGGAGTGCACACGTAGCCCGGGTTCCAGTCGCCGTACACGGCGTGGACCGAGAGGAGACCGAGTCTGTTCGCGGGCTCGATGTCACGGCGGAGCGAGTCCCCGACCATCGCGGCATCGGCAGGCTCCGCGTCGAGACGGTCCAGCGCGTACAGGAAGTTCGTGGGCGCGGGCTTCCGCTCGCCCGTGACGTCGGGCGTCACCACGATGTCGAAGTAGCGAGTGAGCCCGCACCGTTCGAGGCGCGCCGCCGCGTGGAGTGTGTCCGCGTCGCTCACGACGCCGAGACGAAGCCCGGCGTCGCGGAGCGCGTCGAGCACGTCTGTCGCGCCGGCGTATGGCTCGAGCGCAGCGAGCTTTGCCGACTCGTATCGGGCGGCGGCCCCGTCACGATCGGCCGTGGATCCGATCGAGACGAAGTAGTCGTCGACGTGTGCCGGGCTCTCGAATCCGTGCACGGGGCGAAGGAAGCATGAGAAGAGATCCTCCGGCGTTCCCTCGCCGATCAGGTCGACCACTGCTCCGCAGGCGGCTAAATGGGCGTCGACGAACCGGACGAGCGTATTGTCGAGGTCGAAGAGGACAGCCCGGAACCGGGGATCGGAGCGCATCAAGTACACTCCGAGCCGCGACAAGATGTACCTTGGCCCGTCGAACCATACTTTCATCTCCTCGGGTACTCCACCCTACGGGATCGAACCATGCGACGCGCCGCACTGCTCATTCTCCTGCTCCTGCTCGTCGCGGGTTCGGCCGGCGCGACCGTACGGGTCCTGCCGCTCGGCGACTCCATGACCAAGGGGTCGACCCAGACATCGGCAGAGGCGAGCCATCCGACATATCGGTACTGGCTCTGGCAGCAGCTCCAGGGGTCCGACGTCAACTTCGTCGGCTCCTGGACCGCGCCGAACTTCCCGTACGACTTCGATCAGGACAACGAGGGGCATGGCGGATACATGACCGGCGGGATCCTCAACGGTGTCGCCGACGACCCCGGGCAGGGAAAGCTCTCGATCTGGCTCGCGAAGTACCAGTTCGACGTCGCCCTCGTGATGCTCGGCACGAACGACGTGCTCAACGGCGTCCCGACGGCCGAGAGCGTCCGGAACCTCGAGGCGATCATCGCCCAGCTCCGCGCCAGGAACCCGAACGCGGTGATTCTGCTCGCGAAGATCCCGCCGACCTCGATACCGCGCCCGGGGATCGAGGCCCTGAACGCGGCTATCCCCGGGGTCGCGGCACGCACCTCGACATCGCAGTCGGCCGTCGTGGTCGTGGACATGTACACCGGGTACGACGGCGTCGCGGACAACCAGGCACCGCTCGGCATCCATCCGGCCGAGCGCGGCGAGAAGAAGATCGCGGCGCGGTGGTACGCGGCGCTCAAGCCGTACCTGGGGGGAGGGCCGACGCCGTCCCCAACGCCAACGCCTGTCCCCACGTCCTCGCCCACGGCGACATCCGTCCCAGTGACACCGGGGACGGCCGCGCCGAACGTGATCCGGTCGCCGGGCGCAGTCGTGTATGCGGGCGAGAGCGGCCTCGACGTCACGGCCGCCGGGATCGGCGCGGGCGATACACTCGGCTGGTTCGCGAACGGGCCGGGCGGCAACGCGGCCCCCGTCGCGACGCTCCGGATCGCGGACCCGAAGCACGCCGCGATCCCCCACGACACCCGGACCGGCGCATGGTACGACCTGGAACGCGGGCGCGCCCTTGTTCTGACCCTCGAGGAGCCTGCGCTCTCGCTCCGCCTGATCGATGCCGAGACCGGGCGATACGTCCCGGGTGGCGAGGCCACGAAGGGGCGGCGGTTCGACCTCGAGGTCTCGGGCTCCCTCTCGGCCTTCGCGGCCCGCGGGACGAGCGCGCCGGTCGCGGTCCGGATTCGTGATCCTTCGGGCCGGACCGTCTCAACTCTCATCGGCGACGGCGGCGCCCGCATCAGCCTGGACCGCCTCTCGATCACCACGACCCCCTACCGGATCGGGGGTGCGAGCGGCGCGGCCTGGAACACCGACGACGCCGCGTACGGAGCCGGGACGTACGAGCTCTGGGCCGAGGGGCTCTTCGACCACGAGCACGGAACCGCGAGCCCCGACCCCTCGGGCGCGGTCGGGCGACAGGTCTCGGCCCCGGTGCAGCTCGCGGTGGCCGCAGCCCCGACCAAAGCGCCGGCCACCTCCGTGCCGTCCACATCCGCCCTTGCGACCTCCGCACCGTCCACGGCCCCGACCACGGCCTCTCTGACGACCCTCACCACCACGACCGTGGCGACGGCCACCGCCTCGACCGCTGTCCCGGCCTCGACAACGGTCCCTCCCACGCCGCCCTCGGGTGGGACCTCGTGGTGGTTCCCGTACTTCCTGGGCGCGCTCGCGCTCCTCCTCCTGGTCGCCGGCGTCGGCATCTGGTGGGCGATCAGAACCCCGGGGCCTGCCGATAGCGCAAAGCCCCGGCCCCGCGGGAGAGGTGGGGCGCCCCCGGCAAAGCAGGCGAACCGGGGGTCGCCGCCCGCACTCCAGATCACGCTCGACCGGGTCCGAACCTGGGACCCCATGCGGGGAAGGGTCTCCGACCTCGAGGCCGCCCTCCGCGAGCTCGAACAGGCGGAGCAGACACGGGCCGGCGGCACGGCCGTCGACCTCCTGAAGCTCGTGCCTCCCGCGAGCATCCCGAGCAGGCCCATACCCGAGCAGATCCGTCGGTGGGGCGACCGCGTCGGCTTCACCCCTCTCTCGATCGACCGGTACGGCGATGTCCTCTTCTATTCGCCGACCCCGCATCAGGGCGGGACCCGGCTCGTGGTCAAGCGCGCGAACGAGCTTCTGGACCGGCTCGGCGTCGACGGCGAGCTCCGCCGCTGACGGCGACACCCGCCATATCTCGACAACAATGTATATCTCTATACAGGACAATCCCTGATCATGCAGACCAAGATCCACCTCGACGAGGAGGAGATGCCCCGCAGGTGGTACAATATCCAGGCCGACCTGCCCTCCCCGCTCGATCCCCCGCTCAACCCGAAGACGGGACAGCCCGCGTCGCCCGGCGACCTCTCGGCCATCTTCCCGATGGAGCTGATCCGGCAGGAGATGTCGACCGACCGATACATCGACATCCCCGAGGAGGTCGTCGACATACTCCGCCTCTGGCGCCCGAGCCCGCTCTTCCGCGCCCGCCGCCTCGAGCAGTTCCTCAAGACCCCGGCGAAGATCTACTACAAGTACGAAGGGGTCAGCCCGGCCGGCAGCCACAAGCCGAACACGGCCGTGCCGCAGGCCTACTACAACCGCGAGGCCGGGATCGAACGGCTCGCGACCGAGACGGGCGCCGGGCAGTGGGGCTCGGCCCTCGCGTTCGCGACCTCGCACTTCGAGATGGACTGTACGGTCTACATGGTCCGGTCGTCGTACGAGCAGAAGCCGTACCGCAAGATGATGATGCAGGTCTGGGGGGCGGAGTGCCACCCGAGCCCGACCACGCTGACGGTCTCGGGCCGGGCCGTGCTCGAGAAGGACCCGAACACGCCGGGCAGCCTCGGGATCGCAATCTCCGAGGCCGTCGAGGACGCCGCGACCCATGCGAACACCAACTATGCGCTCGGCTCGGTCCTGAACCACGTCTGCCTCCACCAGACCGTGATCGGCCTCGAGGCCCGCGAGCAGCTCGCCTCGGTCGACGAGTACCCCGACACGGTGATCGCCTGCGTCGGCGGGGGCTCGAACTTCGGCGGGATGGCGTTCCCGTTCGCCGGGGACAAACTGACCGGGAAGCACCCCGACGTCGAGATCATCGGGGTCGAGCCCGCCGCCTGCCCGACACTCACGAAGGGCCTCTACGCCTACGACTACGGCGACGTGGCCGGCCTTACGCCGATCATGAAGATGTTCACCCTCGGCCACGACTTCGTCCCTCCCGCGATCCACGCCGGCGGTCTCCGGTACCACGGCGACTCGCCGCTGGTCTCCAAGCTCGTCAAGGACGGAGTTGCACGCGCCGTCTCGGTCTACCAGAACGAGGTCTTCGATGCGGCCCAGATCTTCGCCCGGACCGAGGGAATCATCCCCGCCCCCGAGGCCGCCCACGCGATCCGGACCGCCATCGACGTCGCTCTCGAGTGCCGGCGGACGGGCGAGGCGAAGACGATTCTCTTCAACAACACGGGCCACGGCCACTTCGATCTCACGTCGTACGAAGCCTACTACGCCGGGAACCTGCCCGACTACGACTACCCCGAGGACCTGATCCGGGACGCCCTCTCCCGGCTCCCCAAGGTCGACTGAACGTGCCCGCGTTCCGGACCATCGGCCTGGTGGTCAACCCGCTCGCGGGCATGGGCGGACGGGTCGGGTTGAAGGGGACGGACGATCTTGCCGATCGCGCCCGCGCTCTCGGGGCCGAGCCGCTCGCTCCCGGGCGGGCCGCGGCCGCCCTCGCCCCGCTCGCCGGTCGCGGTCTCCGGTTCGTTACGGCAGCCGGCGAGATGGGCGCCGCGCCGCTCGCCGCGGCGGGGATTGCTGACTGCGACTGCGTGTACGAACCGGCTGACCCGTCGACTGCCGCCGATACCCGCGGGGCCTGCCGAGCGTTTCTCGACGCCGGCGTCGACCTCATCCTCTTCTGCGGCGGGGACGGGACCGCGCGCGACGTCGCGGACGCGGTCGGGACCGCCGTTCCGGTCCTCGGCATTCCGGCCGGGGTCAAGATGTACTCGTCGGTCTTCGCGCTCGATCCCGCAACCGTGGGTCGCATCCTCCTCGCGGACGGGCCCGCGCGTCTCGCCGACGCCGAGGTGATCGACGTGGACGAGGAGGCCTACCGCGCGAACGACTTCCGGACCGTCCTCCACGCCATCGTCCGCACGCCGTCTTCGCCGGGGCTGGTCCAGGCGGCCAAGCAGGTCTTCGAGGAGGTCGACGAGGACCGCGCCCGGGCCGCGATCGGCGCGTTCATCGCGGACGCGATGCGCCCCGGCGTTCTCTACGTGCTCGGGCCCGGGACCACCACGGGCGCCGTCGCCGAACGCCTCGGTGTGAAGGGCACCCTGCTCGGGTTCGACGCGATCCTCGACGGCCGGCTCGTCGGGGCCGACCTCGCCGAGAAGGACCTCATCGCCCTACTCGACG
>JADGNL010000116.1 GCA_017883495.1 Methanomicrobiales archaeon
GAGCGCCCCCGCGACGGCCCCGAGGGTGTCGCTGTCGCCGCCCATGTTTACGGCGGCCTCGACCGCCCCGGCGAAGGTCGACGTGGTCATGACGACTGCGAGCGCCGCGTGGGCGAGCTCGATCGCGTCGAGAGACGGAGAGGCCGGGAGTGTCCGCCATGCGCCGAGGACGGCGAGGGTCTCGGGCTCGCGGCAGTCCGCGATGGCCGCAAGATACGCGGTATCCCGGTGCGCTCCGCGACAGAGCTCGCTCGCCATCCGGTTCACGAACCCCGACGCGGCGCCGGCCACCGGATCGTAGTGCGTGAGCCGTGCCGCGGCCATCGAGACCTCATCGACGGCCCGCCCCGCATAGACGATCCCGATCGGCGGGCCACGCATAACCGGGCCGTTCGTCCGGCTCGCGCCGCGCTCCTCGTGGACGAGCCGAGCGGCCGTCGCGGGGTCGACACCCGCCTCCACCAGGGAAAAGACCCGGGTCGAGGTCGGACCGTAGTATTCGGGGTGCGCCCGGAACCCCGCGATGAGCCGGACGGCGAGGTCGGGGCCCGAGAACCCCCGGCAGGTGATCAGCGACTCGGCGACGGCGACGGCTTGGAGCGTATCATCCGTCACCGCGCCGGCAGGCCGCCGGCTCCGGCCGTTCGGTTCCATCCGCCGGCACCAGCGTTCGGGGCGGCCGCCCCCTTCGTACGGCGCCCCCAGCGCGTCGCCCACCGCAAGCCCGAGGAGACAGCCTCGGGCACGTTCAATTTCCAATATAAATGCCACCCATAATTATTTCTCTATATGAGAAAATATTACACACTATCGAGAGGTGGTAGGGTGCAAAAGGAGGAACTGCTTCATCTGCATATGCTGATGGTGCATATCAAGAAGTTCTACGAGACAACCACGGGAGAGTCGATCGACACGTCCCGGTACGTCGGTCTCGAGGTTTCGCCTGTGCATATCCACAAGAACAAGAAGTCCCATAAAGAGGCCCTCCTGATCCTGGGGGAGGAGATCGTGGGCCGCATGCGGGACCAGAGACGCCATGTCTTCGACATGGCTGCGGAGCCTTTGCTCGAACCGATCGCCGTCGAACACTAGGTCATGGACGACCCCACTTTTTTGCGGGAGCTGGCCTCCCGGATCGCACGAGATACCCGCACGGACGTCCAGACCATCAAGCGCCGCGCCGCCCATGAGTTCGCCCTCCCGTCCGTGCCGCGCAACTCGGCCATCCTCGCCGCGGCATCGCCCGCCGACTACCCCGCGCTCAGACTTCGGCTTCTCGTCAAGCCGACCCGGACTCTCTCGGGGGTCGCGCCGGTCGCGGTCATGACCTCGCCGGCCCCCTGTCCGCACGGTCGCTGCCTCCCATGCCCCGGCGGCCCCGACCACCCCTTCGGCTCGCCGCAATCGTATACGGGCGAGGAGCCGGCTGCGCGACGGGCGCGCGAGCACGACTACGACCCGTACGCCCAGGTCGAGGCCCGTCTCAATCACTACGTCCTCCTCGGCCATCACGTGGACAAGGCCGAGCTGATCGTGATGGGCGGCACGATCACGGCCCGCACGCCGGAGTATCAGGCCTGGTTCGTCGCCCGGTGCCTCGCGGCCATGAACGACCGCGGGACCGGTTCGACCACGGACGGTACCGATCCCGGAGTCGAGGCCGCCCGGAACGAGGCCGCGTCGGTCCGGTGCGTGGCCGTGACCTTCGAGACGCGCCCCGACTGCTGCACCCGGACCGAGATCGACCGGATGCTCGACCTTGGCGTGACTAAGGTCGAGCTCGGCGCCCAGCACCTCTCCGACGAGGTACTCGCTTACATCCGCCGCGGGCACACGGTTGCCGAGACCGTCCGGGCGAACACCGAGCTCCGCGACGCCGGGCTCAAGGTCGGGTTCCATATGATGCCCAATCTGCCCGGCTCCCCGCTCGAACTCGACCGGGCCGTCTACCGACAGCTCTTCGACGACCCGCGCTTCCGCCCAGACTTTCTCAAGCTCTACCCGACCCTCGTAACGCCGGGGGCCGAGCTCGAGGCCCTCTACCGCCGCGGCGAGTACGCTCCGTTCGACGAGGAGACGCTCGTCGACCTGCTCGCCGAGATCAAGGCGGATCTCCCCGAGTACGTACGGCTCCAGCGAGTCCAGCGCGATATTCCCGCGAAGCTGATCGTGGCCGGCTCGGTGCATGGCAACTTCCGCCAGCTCGCCGAGAAGCGACTCCGCGCAAGTGGGGGCCGCTGCCGGTGTATCCGCTGCCGCGAGATCGGGCGATGCGTGCACCTCGACGAACCTCCGATCGTCTCGACCCTCGTTTACGACTGCTGCGGGGGCGAGGAACGCTTCATTCAGGCCACGTCCGGCGACGCCCTGATCGGCTTTCTCCGTCTCCGCTTTCCCTTCGCGCCCAGGCGGCCCGAGCTCGACGGGGCCGCGCTCGTCCGCGAGCTCCACGTCTACGGAGCGCAGGTCCGGCTCGGCGCCGGGGCCGGGAACGAGGAGTGGCAGCACCGCTCGTTCGGGCGCGAGCTTCTGGCCGAGGCCGCACGACAGGCTGTCGAGGCCGGGTACGGCACGGTCGCGGTCATGAGCGGGGTCGGGGTCCGGCCATACTACCGGCGGCAGGGCTATATCAGGGATGGGCCGTATATGCTTCAGCGGATCAGGTGATGCGTCCGGCCACGGTCGAGTTCCTCCGGCAGCGGTTCGGCTCCTACTACGCCTCGGCACAGCTATCCGCACCCGGTGCGTTGCCGCAGCGGGAGTGGGGCTTTCTCTTCTTCTCGAGCCGCGACGATCCGCGCATGCGCCGGCACGTCGGGTTCGGGACACGGGACGAGCTCGCGGACTACCTCCGGACCATGGCCCCGGCGCATGCCTTCTTCTCGACGGCCTACTACGACGACCCGGCCGCGCCGACCATGGGCGCCAAGGGCTGGGCCGGGGCGGACCTGATCTTCGACCTCGACGCGGACCACATTGTCGACCCGCGTTCCACCACCTATCCGGTCATGCTCGCCCGGGTCAAGGAGGAGACGCACAAGCTGATCGACCTGCTGACGGGCGAGCTCGGCTTCGCCGGGCGCGATCTCCAGGTGGTCTTTTCAGGTGGGAGGGGATACCATATCCATGTGAAGGCTCTCTCCGTGCGGCAGTTCTCGAGCGCAGAGCGGAGGGAGCTGATCAACTACGTCGGCGGCATCGGGCTCGATCCGGCCCTGCTCGTCCGTCCTGCCGCCGACCCGGAGAGCGGCTGGCGGGGACGGCAGCGCCGCGCGCTTGCAGAGTACCTCGTCTGGCTCTCGTCCCTTGGCGAGAGCGGAGCCCTTGCTCACCTCGAAGCCCTTCCCTCGATCGGAAAAGGGCGGGCGCGGCAGGTCTGGGCGCAGCGGGAACGGCTCGGCACGGGCGCGGACCCGGCCTCGGATAAAAGGATCCTGCCGCTGCTCCTCTCGCCCGAGAACGAGGCGTGGCGCACGCGGCTCCGCGAGGCGGGCGTCCGGGCCGACGAGCCCGTGACGACCGACATCAAGCGGCTGATACGCGCGCCCGGCTCGCTCCACGGCGGGAGCGGCCTGCGGGTCACGATCCTCGAGCCGGGCGAGCTCGAAGCATTCGACCCTCTTGTCGACGCGGTCGTCTTCGGCGACCGCGAGATTCCAGTCGAAGTCCAGCGGGCGTGCACTGTCTCCCTTCTCGGCTCGGATTTGCGACTGGCCGCCGGCCCCACGAGTGTACCCGAGGCGGCCGCGGTCTACCTCTGCGGCCGGGGCATGGCCGAGATCGGGGGCGGTTCTTCATGACCGACCCGGGCGACCACTCGGCCGTGCTCGACGGGCTCCAGCTCGTCGTGTCGGGCGAGCGAGACTCGGTCGGAACCCTGACCGCGCTTCCCCCGGATATCTTCGCCCGGGCCGGCGAGGAGATCGGCGCCCTGCGACAGGTCTTCGCGGTCTGCACGGACCCGATGACCGAGCCGTTCCGGACCGCGACCGAGCGGATCGATGCGCTCCAGCAGCACCTCGAGGATCTCGTCCGGATGCGGTCGCAGAAGATCCTGCTCCTCGCTCTCCTCCGCGCCGAGGGGCGGTCGCTCGACCGCGAGCACCAGAAACGGATGCTCCCGGTCGAGCAGTCCCTCTACGACGAGGTTCAGGGAGCGGTTGACCGGTACCGCCGGGCTCTGATCGGCGGAGTCCTGCCCCCCGTGGGGGCGGCGGGCGACGGCTCGGTCACGGTCGAGTGCGCGGCCGCCGCCGCCGCCGCGATGGAGGGGCATGACGGCGCCCTCCCCGCGCCGCTCGCGCTCGCGCGCGTCCTCTCGCCGGTGGAGCCGTTTCTGGGCTTCGATGGCCGGACGTACGCGCTTGAGGCCGAGGATGTAGTGACTCTCCCCCCCGAGAATGCGGCCGTTCTGCGGGAACGCAACATAATATTAAGTATATTGCCGGACAAATGATGATGCTGTTTTTACGAGCAGTCGTGAGGGCGTATTAATGAAGATGCCAAGCAAATTTCGGGCCTACTGTCCATTCTGTCTCACCCACCGGGAGCTCGAGGTCGAGCGCGTCAAGCGCGGCAAGACCACCGGGCTCCACTGGATTGACCGGCAGAAGGCGCGCAGGGGCGGCGTCGGCAATATGGGGAAGTTCTCCAAGGTGCCGGGTGGCGACAAACCGACCAAGCGGATCAACGTCCGGTACCGGTGCACGACCTGTAACAAGGCGCACCTCCGGCCCGGGTTCCGCATCGCAAAATTCGAACTGACGGAGTGAAATACAAATGGTACGTCTCTACCGAGAAAACCGGTCCAAGTTCCTTAGGGTAAAGTGCCCGGACTGCGAGAACGAACAGATCGTCTTCGAGAAGGCGAGTACCACGGTCGGGTGCGTGGTCTGCGGGCGCGTGATCGCCGAGCCCCGCGGCGGCCGCGCCGAGATACGGGCGGAGATCCTGGCCACCCTTGAGTGACGCCATGAACGAGCGGTCGTGGCCCGATGAGGGCGAACTGGTCGTCTGCACCGTGACGCAGGTCAAGGACTTCGTCGCGTTCGTGCACCTCGACGAGTACGGCGAGCGCGAGGGACTGATCCCGATCTCCGAGATCGCGACCGGGTGGATCAAGTACATCCGCGACCACGTCTCGGAGGGGCAGAAGATCGTCTGCAAGGTGCTCCACGTCGACCAGGCCCGCGGCCATATCGACCTCTCGAAGAAGGACGTCAACGACCACCAGCGGTCCGAGAAGATCCGCGAGTGGAAGAGCGAGCAGAAGGCCCGGATGTGGATCGGATTCGCGGCGACCGCCTCGGGCGTGCCCGAGGCCGAGATCACCACGGCCCTCTACCGGGAGTACGCCCTGCTATACGAGGCGTTCGAGGACATCGTCGTCGACGAGGAGGGCTTCAGATCAAGGATCTCCCTCCCCGAGGCGGCCCTCGAGGCCGTGATCGCGGCCGGCAAGGAGAATGTCAAGATTCCACGGGTGACCGTGACGGGCGTGCTCACGCTCTCCTCGCCCAAGCCTGACGGGGTCAACGTGATCCGGCGGGCGCTCCGTGCGGCCGAGCCGAAGATCGACGGGGTCGAGATCGACCTCTACTACGTCGGCGCGCCGAAATACGGGATCAAGGTCACGGCCCCCGACTACAAGACGGCCCAGCGCGCTATCGAGCGGGCTGCGGAGTCGGCCGTGGGCGTGATGGAGCGGGCCGGCGGCGAGGCGAAGTTCGCGCGCAAGCAGAAACCCGGCAAGGGCGCATGAGGGGCCGGATGCGGCGCTGCGGCCGCGACGGCACGTACACGCTCGCCGAGTGCTGCCCCTCCTGCGGAAGCCCGACGGCGTCGGCCCATCCGCCCCGTTTTTCACCTGAGGACCGGTACGGCCGCTACCGCAGAATGGTGAGCTGAATGGAGCCGGTCGAGATCAGGTACCTCGCGGACGAGTCGTCGGACGGACCGGCGATTCTCGTCGGCGGGTTGCCCGGGATCGGCCAGGTCGGCAAGGTCGCGGTCGACCACATCCTCAACGAGCTTGAGGCCGAGAAGGTCGCCGAGATCCATTCTGTCTATTTTCCGCCGCAGGTGGTGAGTCGCCCGGACGGCACCTGCCGCCTGGTCAGCAACGAGGTCTGGCGATACCGTTCGCCGACCTCGACCTACCTCTTTCTCATCGGCGACTGCCAGAGCGTCTCGCCCGAGGGGCACTATGCGCTCGCCGAATGTTACCTCGACTGTGCCGAGCGTTATGGCGTAAAGCGTGTCTTCACGCTCGGGGGCTACGGCGTCGGCCATCTCGTCGACGACCCGCGTGTCCTCTCGACCGTGACGCATCCGCACCTCAGGACGGTCGTCGAGGAGGCTGGCGGAAGCTTCGAACCCGAGGAGCCCGGGAGCGGGATCATCGGAGCGGCCGGTCTGATCATAGCCCTCGGAGGCCGGCGGGGCATGGAGGGGATCTGCCTGATGGGTGAGACCTCCGGCTATCTGATCGACCCGAAGTCGGCGGCGGCCGTGCTCCGGGTCTTCTGCCGGCTGACCGACCTCGGCATCAGCCGCGACAGGCTCCAGGGTCGGGCCGAGGATATGGAGCAGGCGCTCGAACAGGTCCGCGAGTTCGAACGGGTTCGACAGAACGACGAACTCTCGTATATCGGATGACGATGGACCTCGACTGCGACCTCCACCTCCACTCCCCCTTTGCCCGGGGCGTGAGCCGCCGCATGACCCCCGAGGTGCTGCTCGCGGCCTGGGCGCAGAAGGGGATCGGGGCCATCGGCACCGGCGATGCGCTCCAGCCGGAGTGGCGGAAGGCCTGGCGGTCTTACCTCGAGAACGACCTCGGGATCGTCGTTCTGCCGACGGTCGAGGTCCAGGCCGAAGGGCGGGTCCACCACCTGGCCTTCTTCCCTGACTTCGACGCGGTCGAGGCATTCGGGGACCTGCTCGCCCCCCACAGCAGCAGTCTCACCACGGAAGGCCGGCCGCATGTGCGCCTCTCCGGCGGCGAGGTCGTACACGCAGCCCACGAGGCCGGAGGACTGTCCGGGCCGTCGCACGCGTTCACGCCGTGGACCGGTATCTACGCGGCCTTCGACGGCATCGCGGCCTGCTACGGCGACGAGCCGATCGACTTTCTCGAACTCGGTCTCTCGGCCGACTCGTCGTACGGCGCGGGGATCAGCGAGCTGTACGGCGTCCCGTTCATCTCGGCCTCCGACGCTCACTCGCCCGAGCTCCACCGGATCGGACGCGAGTTCACCCGCCTCGACATCGACCGGACAACGCCGGCCGGCGTACTCGACGCGCTGAAGCGCGGCCGAGTTGCGATGAACGTCGGGCTCTTTCCCGAGGAAGGTAAGTACAACGAGACGGCCTGTATGCGCTGCACGCACCACTACTCGCTCGCCGAGGCCGTGGAGCACAAATGGCGCTGCCCCGAAGACGGGACGCCGATCAAGAAGGGTGTCCACGACCGGGCACGCGAGCTCTCGGAGGGCAAGCCGCGTCAGCGCCCGCCGTATCTCCACCTCATCCCGCTTGCAATGGTGATCGCCGAGGTGCTCGGCCTCGGGTCACCGACGGCAAAGGCGGTTCGGAAGGCTCACGAGGCCCTGCTCACGGCCTTCTCGACCGAGATCGCGGTCCTCGTCGACCTCCCCGTTGACGAGATCGCGGCCGTCGACCCGGCCGTAGCCCGGGCGATCGGAGCGCTTCGCGCGGGCCGCGTCGTCCTCCACCCCGGCGGTGGCGGGTGCTACGGCACCTTCGAACTCCCCCACGACTGACCCCCCGTGGCTACGCAGGGATAACCCTTTTCGGGCGGCATGGCGTACTATAATGGCATGCTCGTGATCAGAAGGGATGTCTGCGGATACTGCGGTTGCTGCGTCTCGGTCTGCCCGGTGGGCGCGCTCGAACTGATCGACGCCTATCTCTCGGTCGAGGGTGACTGTTCCAGCTGTGGCGTCTGCGCCCGCGCCTGTCCGCTCGGCGCCCTGGAGGTCGCGGATGAAGCCTGAATACGATCTCCTCGTGATCGGCGGGGGGCCCGGCGGAGCGCTCGCGGCCAGAACGGCGGCCGAGAAGGGCCTTCGGGTCGGCCTCGTCGAGAAGCGGTCCGCGATCGGCGTCCCCGTCCGGTGCGCCGAGGGAGTCGGGCGGGACCTGATCGAGGAGTTCATGGAGCCCGACCCGTCCTGGATCTCGGCCGAGATCGACCGGGCCGTGCTCGTGGCGCCCGACGGCTACCGGATGACCCTCGAGCCCTCGATGGCCGGGAGCGAGGTCGGGTACGTTCTCGACCGGAAGCGCTTCGACCGCGACCTCGTGATGCAGGCCGCCGACGCCGGCGCGGACGTCCAGGTCAGGGCACGGGCCGTCGCGCCGATCATGGAGAATGGCGCCGTGGCCGGCGCGCGGATCGAGGCGAACGGTGCGGTCGAGGAGGTCCGGGCAAGGGTTACGGTCGCGGCCGACGGAGTGGAGTCCAAGTTCGCGCGGTGGTGCGGGATCGATACGGCCGTGCCGCTCGCGGAGATCGAGACCTGCGTCCAGTATCTGATGACCGGGATCGAGATCGATCCGGCCGCGACCGTCTTCTACCTCGGCAACGAGGTCGCGCCCGAGGGGTACGTCTGGGTCTTTCCCAAGGGGGAGCGGACTGCGAACGTCGGCGTCGGGATCAGCGGCAAGAAGTGCCGCGACGGTAGCCGGCCGCTCGATTACCTGAACCGGTTCGTGAAGGAGCACTTCCCCGACGGCCGCGTGGTCGAGTGGGTCATCGGCGGCGTCCCGGTCTGTCAGCCGCTCGAACGGACCGTCGCGGACGGCCTCGTGATCATCGGCGACGCGGCGCGGGTCGCGGACCCGATCACCGGCGGCGGCATCTACAATGCGATGTTCACGGGGCGGCTGGCGGGCCAGACGGCTGCGGACGCGATAGCGCGCGGCGACGTCTCGGCGAACGCGTTGATGACGTATGACCATGGGTGGAGGGAGTCCAAGCTCGGAAAGTCGCTCGAGCGCAATTACAAGATCAAGGAGTACTTCCTAACGCTCTCGGACGAGAAGCTGAACCGGCTTATCCACTCAATCTCGCGCATGGACCTCTCGAAGTTCTCGGTCCTCAACGTGGTCACGGAGCTCGTCAAGCACGACCCGTCCCTCCTCCTCGAACTCCGCGCGCTCAGAAACATTCTCTGAGCCGATGATCGCGGGCGTGGACGAGGCCGGCAAGGGCGCGGTCCTCGGTCCGCTCGTAGTCGCGGCGGTCGCGGCTCCCGATTGGGAAGCGGTCGCCGTTCTCGGAGAACGGGACTCGAAGGCCCTCACGCAGCGGCGGCGCGAGGCGATCTGCGCCGAGATCGTTGCGACCCTCCCGTTCGCAGTCGTCGAGGTGCCGGCGGATGCGATCGACGCGGCCCGCTCGCATGAGACCATGAACGCGATCGTGGCCGGTGCGCACGCGGCGGTGCTCCGCGAACTCAAGGCGGCCGGTTACCGGATCGCGGTCGCTTACCTCGATGCCTGCGACGTGCGCGAAGGGCGGTATGCGGTGACCGTTGGCAGGCAGCTGGGTTTCGCCTGTACCGTGGTCGGAAACCACCACGCCGACGACCTGCTGGCGGTGGTCGCGGCCGCCTCGATCGTGGCGAAGGTCCGGCGCGACAGCGTGCTCAGGGCCCTTGCCGACGAACACGGCTCGCTCGGGAGCGGATACCCCTCCGATCCGGCGACGGTCCGGTTCCTCGACGACTGCCTCGAGACCGACGGTCCCCTGCCCGCGTTCGTCCGGGCGAGCTGGCGCACGGTCACGGACCGGCAGCGTGTCCGGGGACAGGCCACGCTCTTCTGATTCCAGACGATCATTTATCCCCTCGTCCGACTATGCTTGTGGGAATGGACTGGGTCACGATCGGCCTTATCCTCCTTGCCGTCACCGCGTACGCCGCGGTGGTCGTCTACGTCCGCCGCCGGATCGCGGCCGAGAAGGCAGCGGGGCCGGCCGAGGGGATGCCGGAGGAAGCAGTGGCTTCCACCGTCGAGGGAAGCGGGTGGTTCTCCGAGCACGTTACGTTTTACGGCCCCATCCTCGCGCTCAGGACCCTGCGGGTCCACTTCTTCGACATCTTCCGCCGCATCTCATGGCCGCTGAAAGCGTATGCGAGTGTCGGGGTCGTGGCCGTGGTGGTCATCTCGGCCCTCTTCGCGTTCTCGCTCTTCTTCTCGCTCCGGTACACGCTCCAGGTGCGACCCGAGCCGACCGGAATCTACGCACCGCAGAACCTGCTCCTGATTCCCGGACTCAACGAGTTCGTGCCGGGGACGGTCGCTGTCTGGCTCGCGCTCGTGATCACGCTCGTGGTCCACGAGTTCGGGCACGGGATCCTCTCACGGGTCGAGGGGATCAAGGTGAAGGCGGCCGGGCTGCTCGTCGCGGTGGTCCCGATCGGAGCCTTTGTCGAGCCCGATGAGGAGGAGCTCGAGAAGGCGCCGCGCTGGTCCAAGATGCGGATGTACGGCGCCGGGATCTCGAACAACATCGTCTTCGGCCTGCTCGCGTTTCTCCTGATGATCGCGGTCTTCGGCCTGGCCGTGCCGATCGCGGCACCGGTGGTCAACGGCGTGTACAAGGACTACCCGGCATACAACGCCTCGGTGGCTTCGGGATCGGTCGTGCTCGCCCTGAACGGCACACCGGTCGAGAGCCGCGAGGACGTTGCCCGGCTCCTCGCCCCGACGCGGCCCGGGGACCATACGTCGCTGACGGTCGAGCAGGACGGGGTGGTGACAACCCGCGAGCTGACCCTCGCTGAATGGCCGACCGGGAACTCTACCTCAGGGTTCATGGGGGTCGAGTACTACGACGGCCAGGCGATCCAGGGATACGTGAAGACGTCGTTCAGCCCGATCGGGATCCTCCGCTATCTGGTCCTGCCGTTCGACACCTCGTCAACCGGGGAGGCTCTCCGGATAGTCGGGTTCCCCGGTGCGAACACGGCCTACTGGAAGGACCCGTTCCCGGGCTTCTGGGGCGTAGTCCAGCTCCTCTTCTGGTCGGGCTGGATCAACCTGAACGTCGGAATCTTCAACGCGCTTCCCATGGTCCCGTTCGACGGGGGGTATATCTTCCGCGAGGCTGTCGACGGCGTGCTGGCCCGGCGCCGACTCGAGCGGTATACGCCCGTGGTGGTCAGCGCCGTCTCATGGCTGATGGCCGTCACGCTCGTCTCGCTGATTGCGCTGCCGTACCTGTTCAGTCTTTTCTGAGAGAGGTCCGGATCCTTTTCTTCCGCCGATACGCGAACGAGCGCGTATACGAGAACCGCGTCCTCGGGCTCGCTCTTGCTCGTGGACGCGAGTAGGGGGAATCCGCATAGTGTCGGTGCGGGCGTTCGCATCACGGTGGCAATGGAGGGAGGCATATGACGAAAACTCCCGCGCCCCGGTATCCCCGGTCGTGCCGGCGGCTGAGCTGATTGAAAGAATGGTTGTCGAAAAGAGGAGTGGGGGAAAACCCACTGTTGCCGCGGCTTCTGCCCTCAGAGATTCGACCCCGGCGGCCGATAGGGCACCTTCTCTCCCGGGACGATCTCCTCGATCGGCGCGACGACATCCCCCTTTTCCTTCTCGCGGAACGCGGGCGTCTCGGGCACTGACCGCTGGACCTCTTGGAGGATCTCGCGGACCTCGTCCGATCTCGGGATCGTCCCGAGGATCTCCTCGTCGAGGCCGGTCGTCTCGCCCTCCTCCTCCGGCGGCAGCTCCGACTCGGCCAGGCCGAGGAACTTCGCCGACTGCTTGATCAGGCTCGAGATCTCGAATGGGAAGATGATCTTCGTCGCCTGGCCGTTCGCCATTGTCTTGAGCGCGTCGAGCGAGAGGACCGTGATGGCGCGCCGGTCGAGCGGCTTTGCCCCGAGTGCGACGATCCGCAGCCCCTGGGCCTCGCCCTGCGCCTCGAGGATCCGTCGCTGCCGTTCGCCCTCCGCCCGGAGGATCAGCGACTGCCGATCGCCCTCGGCCTCGAGGATCCTCGACTGCCGGGTGCCCTCGGCCACCAGGATAGCGGACCGCTTCTCGCCGTCGGCGCGGAGGATCGCCGCACGCCGCTCGCGCTCGGCCGCCGTCTGCTCGGTCATGGCCTGCTTGACCGCGCCGATCGGGTCGACCTCCTTGATCTCGACGCGCTCGACCTTGACGCCCCACTGGTCCGTCTCGCGGTCGAGCATGTCCCGCAGGCGTGTGTTGATCACGTCCCGGTTGTACAGGACCTCGTCGAGCTCCATGTCGCCGATCACGCCTCTGAGCGTGGTCTGGGCCAGCGCCACGGTCGCCGTGCGGTAGTTGCCGACCTCGAAGAAAGCCTTCTCCGGGTCGATCACGCGGATGAAGACGATCGCGTCGACGTTCGTCGGCGAGTTGTCCTTGGTGATCACCTCCTGTTTCGGGACCTCGACCACCTGCGTCCGCAGGTCGAGCTTCTCCACGCGGGTGATCAGGGGCATGACCCAGCGGAAGCCGGGATTCATCCGGCCGATGTACTTTCCGAGCCGGATCTGAAGCCCCTGCTGGTACGGCTGGATGATCACGACGCCGCGCGCGAAGATGAAGATGATCACGAGGATCAGGATGACTGCGATGATGTTCTCTGCAAGTGCCATGGTATCAGACCTCCTCCACGACGATATGGACTCCCTCGGCCCCGACGACCCGGACGGTCGCTTCCTCCGCGATCGCCGCTCCGGTCGAGTGCGCCGACCAGTCGTGCCCTTCGACCCGGACCTTCCCGTCGAGCGAGTTCGGATCGACCGCGTGGGTCACGCGCCCGGTGAGCCCGATCACCGTATCGCGCGACGTCGTCGTGGGCAATCCTGGGCCGCGGTTGAGCCGGGAGTAGAACCAGACCGTGAAGATCGCGGCCGCGAGCGCGACCACGACGCCGGCCACGATCCCCCAGACGGAGTTGAGGATGTCGATGCCGAGGACGAGGAGAGCGCCGAGGACGACCATCACGGTCCCGGGCACGGTCATGAAGAAACCGGGCGAGTACGCCTCGACCAGGAGCACGAGCGCGCCGAGGACGATCAGGAGCCATCCGAGCTCCGCCCCGGTGAATACGACCATGCTCCTCAGTTACCGGTACGAGGCGATAAGGTTATTGAATACGACCAGCAGCGGGCTCAGGGGCGGAGATACGCGAAGCCGTCGGCCTCCAGCCGGACCACCTCGGTCACCCCGCCCGGGACCGTGACCACGTTCTCGATGAGCGCGCCGGGGTCGAACCCATGTTTCCTGAGCGACCGGGTACAGGCGACGACCCGGACGCCCCGTACCTGCAATTTCCGCATGGCATCGGTATGGGCGCTCCCCGGCGAGAGGGCCCCGACCGCGTCCCCGTTCAGGACCAGCACGATCTCGATCTCCCCGGGGAGATCGTCGAGCAGGTTCCGGACGTTATTGAGCGCTTGTCCAACTCGCGTCCCCTCGGGGATATGGACAACGGCACGGTACATCTCAGATCACCCGGAACGCCGGCGATTGTTCTCCTTGGTATGGGCGCTGGTCCGTGAGGAGCCGCTCCATCGCCGTGAGAGCCGTGATGCCGGTCCCGCTGCGCTCCGCGCCGAGGCCGGCCGGGACACCCTGGACGGTCACGAACGCAGCCCGATAGCGCTCGGCCGGGTCGAGCCGATGCCCCTCTGCCCAGCAGGCCTGGACACGATGGCCCGGCGGGTTCTCGAGCTTCACGTAGCAGACGAGGCCCTGACACCGTTTCACGTACCCTCCTATCTGGCCGAACGGGTCGCAGGCAAACGTCCGCTCGAGGTTCTGCTCGAGCATACCGAGCACCTCCGCGCCCGTGAGGGTGACCGTCATCACTTCGGGGTCCATGGGCACGATGTCGTAGAGGTCGTTTCGCCTGATTGGGCCGGGAAGGATCGGGGCGCCGTACCGCCAGCCGTTCGAGAACGCGAGTGTTGCACCGGTCTCGCGGCGGAGCGCGGCGAGGAGCAGGTCGTCCATGGACGAGCCGAACATCTCGCCGCGGAAGAGGGGGACCGCGGTCTCCCCCACCACCTCGACGAGCTCGTCGCGAAACGGCGCGACAGCCCTGTCGACGAGCGCGCCGACAGCCGTGTCGGTCGGGCAGCCCTCGCCGATCTCTATCAGCCGGTGTGCGTATCGGACGACTCGGCCGTCGTGGACCACGAGGTCGAGCCGGCCGAGGAACGAGCCGTGGACCCCGGACTGGATAAGGAGTGCGCCGTTCACCTCGATCGGGGCCTCGAGGCGGTGGTGCGTATGCCCCGAGAGGACGACGTCGATCCCGTCAACCTCCGTGGCGAGCCGGACGTCCTGCGGCAGACCCAGGTGGCTGAGGACGACCACCAGGTCCGCGCCAGCTTCACGGAGGTCCGCGATGACCTCCGGCAACTCGTTGATCCCGTCCGTGAACCGCAACCCCGCCGAGAACGACGGCGGCATGACCTTGTCCAGGACCGTCGCGGCGATGCCGGCCACACCGACAGTGAGGTCCGGGGTCTCGATCAGGATCGATGGGGGAAACGGCCGGCCCCCGCTTGCACGGTCGTAGCAATTCAGTGCGAGGACCGGGTAGTCCAGCATGGCCGCGAGCTCGTGGAGCCGGGCGGGGCCGTACGCGAAGTCCCAGTGGGCCGTCATGGCCGCAATCCCGAGCGCGTTCAGGACAGGGACCATCGCGGCCCCGCGTGTCTTCACGGCCGGCGCGGTTCCGTGGAGGGTGTCGCCGCAGTCGAGGAGGAGTGTCTTTCCGCCGGTCTCCGCTCGGATGCGATCGACGAGCCCGGCGATTCGGGCGTACCCGCCCGCCGTCCGGAAGGTCGGTCCCCCGCCCTCCCAGAAGACCTCGGGGTGGGGGTCGAGGTACGCATGCGTATCGTTCAGCTGGAGGAGCGCGAGTTCTCCGTCGGCCATGGTCCCGGATACGGCAGTGGCGCGGATAAAGGTTCTGGAGAAGAGGGATCAGACCCGCTCGATCGTGATCCGAACCTGATCGCCGCTCGCGAA
>JADGNL010000117.1 GCA_017883495.1 Methanomicrobiales archaeon
TGGACGCCATAGCCGCCGGCGAAGCCGATCCCGACCGATGCCGCGAGCAGGACGAGCACTTTCGCCACCCCCTCGAGGGCGGGCGTGGGGGCGGTAAGCGCATCTATGCCCCAGTTGACCGAGCCGAAGCCGGTGCCGGCCACGGCGGCTCCGATGAGACCGCCTATGAGGGCTTGGGTCGAGGACGAGGGCAGGCCCCGTAACCAGACGGCGAGGTTCCAGGCGGTGGCAGAGGCGACGGCAACGAGGAGCACCACCAGGGTGTGAGCCGGATCGGTCACTTCGATGAGAGCGGAGAGCGTGAATGCGACCGCGCTGCCCCCCAGGATGACGCCGAGGGCACTCATACCCGCGACGAGTATGATACCCTGGCGAGGCGAGGCTGACCGCGAGGCGATGAAAGTCGCGGCGATCGTGGCAGCGTTCTGGAACCCGTTCGTAACCGTAAACGCGAAGGCGAGCAGCAGCGCGGCGACGGCAACGGGGTCCATTATGGCCTTTCCGTCGCTCAGTTTCGAGCGGGAAAGGTAAATAGGCTTCTTATTCCGATGGCCGCGTTCCAGGATAGCCCATGAGATGGCGATCGGAAAGAGGGAGCGTCGGTTTATGGTAGGATCGGTTGCACGATTGGAGGTGACCGGGGCTCGTCCGAACGAGCTGTACTCCACGCGGATCAGTTCTGGCAGCTCTTCCCCCCTCGCGATCGGTTGCGCCAGACATGGACGCATCGAAGCATCATCGTCTCACCAACCCCTGCCAGGATATTGTATCTCCTTTCTCTTCTGCCATCTTCCCCTCCCTCGTGATACGGCACCACGCCTCAGGAATTGATCCGGATAGGAGGGAAGGTCGTGACTTTCAGCATTCCAGGTACTGGAACGTAACGTTTATCGTCCTCCGATACCTGCAGCTTGAGCATGAATGTTCGGCACCACAACCGACCTCGCCTGTTCATCGGGGCCGCCCTGGTCCTCGCATGCCTCTGCGCACTCGTATCCGGTGTCGCCGCGGCGAACATCGCAACCGGGTCCTTTCAGATCGTATCGGTGGGAGAGACCACATCCATCCCGATCGTCCTCGATTCGGCCTCCGGCGGGATCTCCGGCTACCGGATCACCGTGAACCTGAACGATCCGTCGATCGCCACGATCACGGCGGTTGCCTTTCCGGATTGGGCCGGGCTGAAGTCCGCGTCGGCCCTCCCGTCGGGGCAGGTCGTCCTCCAGGCTGTGGACCTGTCGCAGCAGGTACCCATGGGCGCGACGAGCGTCCTCCTAGCCACCCTCACGGTGAAGGGCACGGCGACAGGGAGCACCGGTATAACGATCACCCCTGATTCGAGCATGGGCGTCCAGAATCGCAACGGAGATCTGTATCCCGTCACCGCAATCCCGGGTGCCCTGAACGTCGGCACCTCGTCGCCCGGCATCGTTCCGACGCCAGTACCGACGTCGGGAGTATCGACGGCGGCACCGACCATGGTAGTTCCGACGGTGATCCCGACGGCGGGAGGGCAGACGCCGATCCCGACGGTGCTCGTCCCTATACCGATAACGACGGGCGGATCGCCGATGCCGATCCCGACATCGGGAGGTTCGATCACTTTCCCGACCTCGTCGCCGATCAACCCCGTGGCGCCTATCGCGACATCCGTACCGGGGGCCGTATCTCCCGGAAGCTCGACGGGTATCGTCACTCCGGCGGTGACCGCTCCAGGCGTCCAGCCGGCATTCGGCGTTGGGAAGCGGTACGCGGTCGGAAATCCCGGGTCGTTCATCGGAACCCGGTTCGGGTCGGGCGGAACTGCGGCCGACACGGGAGAACCGAGATCGGTGACGGGACCCCAGGCAACGCTCAAGCCCGGTAGCCGCGCATACGGCATCACTCCACCGGCCGGTAAGTTCGTGCGATGGTACCCCGCCGCGAGGTGGCAGGCCGGGATAAAATAACCTTTTTGGAAGTCGGTCTCCGCCGACGTTTTTATTTTCTCGCCATTGTCGGTTCTCGAGCCTAAGGATGAGGGAGATGACGCTTTCTCCTCTCCGCATGCGGTCGCGATCAATTCTGTGGTCATAACGATATGCACGGCACCCTCGCGGTGTGTCGCCAGGGACGGCCCGGTGCCGGAGCGGCGATTTCTGAGGGATAGCGGAGCGGACCGTTCACCGGATATCAGGGATCGGCTACCGGATTTATCATACACTACCCGAGAAAGGACTGACGCTGTATGGCAAGGTATGGGTAAAAAACGGCAAGGGAATATCCGCGAAGAAATTTTCCTTCTATCATCCTGAAGGTCGATCCGTGCTAGCCTAACGGGGGAGCCAACAGATCTCCACGCTGCCATCAGTCGCTCTCTCGCACTTCTTCGGCCAGCCCGGTGGTGAGATCCGCGTTGCAGTACCGACACGGTGACAACGACATATAAATCGGCGCCCAATGCGATTCGAAAAGAAGCTCAAAATGGCTGATCTTCCCGGATTTCTCCGGGGGCTTTGAGGATGATTGAAGCAAGCCTCAGGCGAGATTTGAACTCGCGACCTCGTCCTTACCAAGGACGCGCTATGCCACTAAGCCACTGAGGCGGAACGTATCACTACCATGGTCCCCGTTTCGTAAAAAAGGTTTTGACCGTCTCAGAGGGCATCGAGGGCCGCGATGCTCCGTATCACGCCGTCGAAGCTTCCGACTTCGATCACGGGCCGAGTGCCGGTTCGACGGACCGCGGCCATCACGGCCGAGAAGTCGATCGTGCCATCCCCCACTGCGGCGTGCGCATCGGTCGTTCCGTCGTTGTCGTGGAGATGGAAGTGACTGATAGGCACCTCAAGAAACGCGGGAAGGACGTGATTCTGGTGCGCATGTCCGACATCGAGCGCGAACTCGGCGCCGTCGATCAGTGACAGCTCGTCCGGGGTCTTGAGCAGGAAATGCTCCCAGTCGCCCATGTTCTCGATGAAGAACGTGGCCGAGATCTCCTCCGCCGCTCCGAGGAGCTCCACGAGTGAACGCCGGAACTGCTGCTCGGCGCGCTTTCGATCCCGCGGCCAGGCGAAGTATCCCGGGTGGACCACGACCGGCGCCCCGACCTCCGTGGATAACGCGAGGCACGCAACCGTCACCTCGACGCTGGCGCGGCGGACCGGCTCGAGCAGGCTCGCGAGGTTCACTCCCCGCGACGGCGCATGGACCGTGTAGCGGAGATCGAAACTCTCGAGGACGACGGTATCCTCGAGGCGGTGGCAACCCTCATCCATGACCTCGACCCAGTCCGTGACCGAAGCGAGCCGGTCGAGCGCCATCTCGAGCGACATGTCGTTCAGACAGAAAGATGAGATGGCGAACCCTGTGCTCATATGCGTATCTCCGTGCTGAATGGTTGGCGAGGCGGGTATTTATGGAATGGTCCCGGTCAGCGCCGCGCGTACGTCCGCGCGGCCGCCACGAAGGCGGAGCAGAAGCGGTCCGAGAAGTACGCGTGGGTGTACCCTGCGATCGTGGCATGCTCGAAGAGTCCGTCCCGCCCGTCACCGAGGCCACGCCCGCGCGAGAGGCCGAGGGCGTACCGCGCGTCTGCGTCGGGCGAGCAGGTCGAGTAGTGGAATTCGTGGCCCCGGAAACCTGCGCCGTGCAGTGCCGAAAAGGGGCCGGCGACGCAGGTGGCGTCGACATACCCGAGGCCGCGGATGCCCCCGGTCATGGCCGAGTGGGCAGGCAGGACGCCGCACATCCGGTGCGATCGCCCGTCGGCCTCGAGCGATTGCGAGAGGTATACGAGCCCACCGCACTCGCCCCAGACCGGCATCCCGTCCTCCGCAGCCTGCGCGATTGCGGGCCGCGCCCGGCCGTCCTCGAGTGCGACCGCATGGAGCTCCGGGTAACCGCCGCCGATGTAGAGCGCATCCATGGCGGGAAGGTCATCGGCCGCAGGCGAGAAGAAGATGAGGCGGGCGCCCGCATCGCGGAGCCGGTCCAGGTTGTCTGCATAGTAGAAGCAGAAGGCGGAGTCGAGCGCGACGCCGATTGTTGTATCGCCCTCGGGGATGGGGACCGTGGACGGAGCTGCAAGCGGTGCAGCCGACTGCGCGATCGCGATTACCCCATCGAGGTCGGCGTGTCTGCCAACCACGTCCCCGAACATGTCATGCGATGCGAGCTCATCCGCGAGCGAGAGCCCAAGGTGGCGGCTGGGGATATCGAGCCCGTCGTCACGCGGGATCCAGCCGAGGACCGGCAGCTCGTGTCCTCGTTCGATCAGTTCGCGGTGGCGCGCGCTCCCGATCCGGTTGAAGATGACACCGGCCACGCGGACAGCGGGATCGTACCCGGCCACCCCCCGGACGACCGCGTGGACCGTCCGCGAGGCCCCCTTCGCATCGACCGCGAGCAGCACCGGCGCCTCGAGAAGGCGCGCGACATGAGCTGTCGATCCGAATGCAGTCCCGTCGACCCCGTCGTGGAGCCCCATCACTCCCTCGATCACCGCGATATCGGCTCCGGCACTGGCCCGGGCGAAGGTCTCACGCACGCCGTCCTCGCCCATCATGAACGGGTCGAGGTTCCGGCAGGCTCGGCCGCAGCAACGGGTGTGGTGTGTGGGATCGATGAAGTCCGGGCCGACCTTGAAGGGCTGGACCGCGACCCCTCTGGCCGTGAGCGCGGCCATCAGCCCGGCTGCGATCGTGGTCTTGCCGGCCCCACTCGTCGCGGCGCCGATCACGATCCGCGGAATCGCGAGGGTGCCCGCCATCCTCACTCCTCCGACTTCTTCGGTCGGAGTGCACCCATGAAGAGGCACTCGTCGGCTGCAATCCCCTCGACCCCGCTCCAGTCGCCGATCGGGAGGTCGAGGCCTCTGACCAGTGCGGCCGGGACTGCCTCGTCGGCCTCGCCCATAACGAGCTCGGCGGCCGAGACGACGTTGTCGGCGACCGCCCGCTTGGTCACCCGGAGCACTCGGCCGTAAAGATCGGTCCGTCCCCGCTCGTCGATAACGGCCTGGATTCCCGCACAGCCGATCGCGACGCCCGAGCAGCCAAGCCGCATCGCGTGGGTTCGGGAGTCGGCCACGATGACCCCGACTCGGGTGCCGGCGCGTGCCTCGAGTTCGGACCTGAGCCGCATGGCGGAGTCGTCCGGGTCCCGCGGCAGGGGCGTAACGTACCCCGGCGGAGCGTTCGAGCCGTCGACCCCCGCGTTCGGCAGGAGCGTTCCATTCTTGAGGCAGAGCAGGAAACCGTCGATGCCGCCGACGACCTGATCGGATTCATCAAGGACCACCTGGGCGACCCGGGGGTCGAGGGCGTACCTGCGGCCGAGCGCGTCGGCCTCGGACGAGGGCGTGATCTGGTCGAGCGGGATCACGCTCCCCTCAACCGTCGCAACGGCGGTCTCGGCGACGACGACCACGTCCCCGTCCCGGAATGCTCCCGCATCGGTCCGGGCGACCGCGTCGAGGAGCGCACCCGCCAGGTCGTCTCCGGGGACAAGGATCGGCGTGCCGAGTGCATAGACCGCGAAGGCGGTGGTCATGGGCAGGCCCCCAGTCGCTCACGCACCCGGAGCAGGTCCGCGGTCTCGGCGACATCGTGCGTGCGCACGAGGTGCGCCCCTTTCGCGAGCAGCGACGCCGTGACGGCAAGCGAGGCCGCGAGGCGTCCATCCGGGGGCCGTCCTGTCAGTTCTCCGAGGAACGTCTTGCGCGAGACCGCCGCGAGGATCGGATAGCCGAATGCCGTGAATCGATCGAACGCACAGCAGAGCGCCCAGTCGTGCTCGACCGTGCGGGCAGCAGTCCAGAGGCCGACCCCGGGGTCGAGGATCAGGCGCTCGACCCCGGCAGCCACGGCCCGGGCGACCACGAGAGCGAGCGCCTCGATGGTCGCATCGACTCCGCAGGCGTCACCAGGGGTCGAGAATGAGGCCATGCCGCAGGCGGCGAGGCCCGCCTCTCCAGCGCGAGCGGCGAGCGCCGCGTCGGCGAGGCCGCCGATGTCGTTGAGCATGTGGATATCGTGCGCGAGGCAGGTCTCCAGGACCGCGAGACGGGAGGTGTCGACCGAGACCA
>JADGNL010000118.1 GCA_017883495.1 Methanomicrobiales archaeon
GGCCGATGAAGAAGAGATGGTTCATCGTATCGAACGCTTGGATGGCCACAGCCCTCCGGATCGCACCAACCGGTGCCCCGACCTTGCGCCGGAACATGTCCCGGTTCGCCTTCGCCACGAGGCCGGCCCGGTCGATGATAACGTTCATCCCGGGGACACATCGGCACAATACCTGGGCGAGACGAGGATGATCCCGTCCGCCTCCAGCATCTCCTCGATTCTGTCGTCGGGGAGATCGTCCCGGACGGCGCACCGTCTGTCCGGTTCGCAACGCACGCGCGGCGGTGGACCCCGGATCCTCTTTCTCGCCAGCTGGACGAGCCCGGTTTCGATCCCTTCCCTCTTCAGCTCCGCGACCACCGCCTCGACAAGAATGGCGATATCGCAGTCCGTACGGGCACTGCCGTTGAAACCGACAATGTCCATGGTCACCCGCATTCCGGATGCCGGATTGCCGAAATGTATGAATTCTCTGATAATTCTGAAATCTTCAAATAGTTTGCACTTGTATCGTATTGAGGAGGAATCACGATGGCCCAGAAGAGATCGGGAGACGAAACGTCCCCGTCAATTGACCCCGCGTGCGGGTGCGGTCCGGTGCAGGGCTGCAGGATCGAGGCCGTGCTCAACGTGGACGAACGCGGACAGATGGTTCTCCCGAAAGACGTGCGGGAGAAGGCCGGGATCCGGGCCGGCGACAAACTCGCGCTCATCGGATGGGAGAGAGACGGCGGCATCTGCTGCCTCGCGCTGATGAAGGTTGAGAACCTGAGCGGCATGGTGAAGGATGTCATCGGGCCGCTCATGCAGGACGGCACCTGAGGTCGCACACATGGATACGGAAGAACGAACCGGCTCCCGCTGTTCATGCTCGGCGGGACCGCAGGCGGAGTCGCCCTGCTGTTCGGCAGGCACCCCTCCGGCGGGGGAGGTCGGCACGACGACCAGTACCATCACGTCCGCCGACCGGCTGGATCATCTCCTCGCCCGCTGGGGCTGGAACCGGAATGGGCACCGGGTGGAGCCCGGCCTGTACCGCCTCGGCAGCCCGACGGCCGACTCGCCGGTCTTCGCATCGGCGAACTACACGCTCAGCTTCGACGCCCTCCGTTCGGCGCTCGCCGGAGTCGATGCCTGGATCCTGGTGCTGGACACGCACGGGATCAATGTCTGGTGCGCGGCGGGAAAGGGGACGTTCGGGACGGACGAGCTTGTCCGCCGGATCCGGGCCGCCGATCTCGCATCGGTCGTCGCCCACCGGAAGATCATCGTGCCCCAGCTGGGGGCACCGGGGATCTCGTCGCAGGAGGTCGCGCGGAGGTCCGGGTTCGCCGTGGAGTACGGCCCGGTCCGCGCCCGCGACCTGCCCGAGTACCTGACGACGCACACGGCCACACCGGCCATGCGGCGCGTGGAGTTCCCGGTTGCCGACCGGCTCGTCCTGACGCCCGTGGAGCTGGTCATCGCTCTACCGATGTTCCTCGCCGCCATCGTCCTCTGGTTTCTTGCCGGACCGGTGGCAGCCCTCGCCGCGGTCGCGACCATCCTTACCGGGACCGTCCTCTTCCCGATCCTCCTGCCCTTCATCCCGACGCGGGACTTCTCGACGAAGGGAATGATCCTGGGCGCCGTCGTCGCACTTCCCTTCGCATTCTCGTTCGGGACGAGCCCGGCGCTGCCGACCTGGGCCGGTGCGCTCGCAGCGGCGGCGACACTCCTCGTCATGTCCGCCGTCGTCTCGTACCTCGCCCTGAACTTTACCGGCAGCTCGACGTTCACGTCCAGGACCGGCGTGAAGAAAGAGATCTTCCGGTACGTCCCAGTCATGGCGGTCATGGCCGCGGCGGGACTCCTCGCGGGGATCGCCCTCGGCGTCAGCCGGCTGATGGGAGCGATCTGATGTACGACAGCTACACCGAGACAAGCCTGAGATACGACCCCGACCGGTGCGTCAACTGCAGACGCTGCACGCAGGTCTGCCCGCACGCGGTCTTCGCGGAGGGTCCGGACCGCGTGGAGCTCGCACGCCCGGCGGCCTGCATGGAGTGCGGCGCCTGCGCCCTCAACTGCCCCGTGCAGGCGATCACCGTGCAGAGCGGGGTGGGCTGCGCCTGGGCGATGATCGCCGCGGCCCTGAGAGGGAAAGATATGGATACGGAGTGCAGTTGCGGCGGAGACGACGGGTCCTGCTGCGGCTGATCGGACCGACCGAACGCACCGACACCTTCCCGTATGAGAGGCGGAAACCGGCACACTCTTTTTTGACTGTTAACTGACGTCCCGCCCGAGCCGGCCGAGCCGGACCCGGTACCATCCCGCGAGGAGAAGGCCGGAGAGGGCAACGAGCCCCGAGTGGATCGCGCTCCACCTCAACTCTTCGCCGGCCAGACCGGCAAAGGAGGAGCCCCGGAAGAAGGGGCAGAAGAGACCGACCAGCGCGATCCCGTACCCGAGTTTGATGGTGGCACGGAATTGCTACTCACGGTCGCCACCGTCATGCGGCCGCGGAGCCCCGTCTCCGCGAACGGCCTGGATCGCCTTCGCTCCGAGCAGGGTGGACGGGCAGTAGTTGAAGAGTCCCTGTGCCGCCGTCTCCAGGCCGGGCAGGGCTGTCGGATCGCCCAGCGTCGGAACCGTCTCCCCCGTGCCGGGCCCTCCGGGGCTACCCGTCGTCTCGCGCATCGCGATCTCGCTCTCCTCTCTTCCGGTCATGGTGACCGCACGGGCCATCTGGACTATTCCTCCCGTCCGATCCGCGCGATCCCCGGTTCGCGGACGTCCGGCATCGGGCGCCGTCGGGCCGCATCTCACGCGAATATGGAGAATGTCCCATTCTCGTTCGGAACGGGTACAATCCTGTTCGCGGGTGTCAACGATAATGGTGGCACTTCGTCCGATCGCATGTTCCCCGGAAGTTTCCCGTACGAACGGACGAAGGATCCGTCCGTCAGTCGGGGAAGGCGGCGGTTATCTTTCGAACGACCGGCTCCGCCTCGGTGGCGATGGTATAGATCCTGTGCTTCGAGCGGTAATACGTCTCCACGAGGCCGCCCTTTCTCAACACGCCGAGGTTGTACGAGACGAGGTTCGCCGGCTCGGTGAAGATATACATGAACTCGCAGACGCAGTGATCGCGGTTGAGGAGCAGCAGGAGGATCTTGAGCCGGAGCGGATGGCCGAGCAGTTTCATGTACCGGCCGAGGTCGTCGACCCGCTCGGACGAGAGCGACGCCTCCTCTCTCGCAAGTTCCTCCTCCCAGTCGCTCCGGAGCGCGCAGTCTGCCGGACAGCAGCGGGCGGTCGCCATAGCCAAGCGTGGGCGAGCGGGAGCAATAATCCATTCCCGGTTCGCCCGGCTCCCCCGAATAAACTCCCTGGCGCTTTCGAATCATTTCGATTTCCGGTTCCTGGTGATATATCGGCCCCGCTCCCATGTGTGACATGGAGAAGCTCATGGACTGCGAAACCGTCAGGATCGCAAAGGTGACCGGGACGTGCCCGGCGTGCGAGGAGTACGCGAAAGAGAACGCGACGGCCCCCCCGAAGATCGCGGTGATGGCCTGCGAGGGGGCATGCTCCCGGGGAGAGGTCGCCCGGCGTGCGGCGAACATGGTCGCCCACCGGCTCGCCCCCGGCGAGACCGTCCGGATCTGCCTCGGCGGCGCGTTCACGAAGGACACCGGCCAGCGGAGCCTGATGCGGAGGGCGGAGAAGGTGATCGCGATCGAAGGATGCTTCATCAACTGCTCGTCGCGGATGATGGCAGGGGTGCTGCCGGAGCTGAAGCCGGAGATCGTGCGGGCCGACCTGATCTACAACCTCGACCTCCCGTTCGGGATCGACGAGGTCCCGGACGAGATGTTCACCGTGTACGCGTACCGGGTCGCCGAGCAGGTGGTGCGGGAGCACGTCGCGGGATCGCCGACACCCGGTCCCGTCCCCAGCGGCTGCGGCTGCAGTGTGCCTTCATCCCCCTGCGGCCAGAGTCGGGACAGCCCCGGGCCGTCGGACGTTACGGCAGACCCGGGCTCGCCGTCACAGAACCCCTGCCGGAGATAGTGAACGTCCGGGGGGAATAGCCGGCGAATTCGGAGAGAACGCACGGAGCGCCGTCCCGGCCCGGGAAGAAGAGGCCTTCTCTTATGCGGCGGCTCCCCCGTCGTCCGTCTCGAGCGCGAGGGCGAGGAGCCGGTCGAGGTCGACGTTCTCGGCCACGAGCAGGGCGAGGCGGCGGTACGGGTCGTCGTCGGCGACGGGCTCGTACGCGAGCCCCTGCCGCTCGTAGAGGTAGGAGAGGAGGCCGTCGACCGCGGAGGGGTTCTGGAAGAGGCCGTGGAGGTACGTGCCGATCACGAGCCCGTCGCTGCTCACCGCGCCGTCGTCGCCGAACGCGGGCGCGACCCCCGGGTCCCGGACGGTCTCGCCCATGTGGATCTCGTAGCCCGCGACCGTTCCCACTCGCGACAGGATCGGTCCGACGGTGCCGGCCGGCCGTTCGGACTGCCGCGTGGTCTTCTCATACGCGGCAAAGCGAGTCTCGACGGGGAGGAGGCCCAGCCCGGGGAGGGTGCCGACGCGGTCCTCGACCCCGTCGTCCTCGACCGTCCGGCCGAGCATCTGGTACCCGCCGCAGATGCCGAGGATGGGGATTCCCGCCGCACACGCGCGCACCACCTCGTCCGCCCCGCCCGAGGCGTGGAGGTGCGCGAGGTCCTGCATCGTGTTCTTGGTCCCGGGCAGGATGACGCAGTCGTACCCCGCGAGCGGGGCGCCCGGCCGGACGTAGTCGACCGCGGCCCGCCGCTCGAGCGTCTCGAAGTCCGTGAAGTTCGAGATCCGCGGAAAGCGCACGACCGCGATCCGGACGGGGTGGTCCCGGTGCCGCTTGTCGCCGATCGAGAGTGAGTCCTCGCTCGGGAGGTCGAGCTCGGCGTACGGCAGGACCCCGAGCACGGGCACGCCCGAGAGCGCCTCGAGGATCGCCACCCCGTCCTCGAAGAGCGCGGGGTCGCCGCGGAACTTGTTGACGATCACGCCCCGGACGAGTTTCCGTATCGGCGCGGGCAGCAGCGCGATGGTGCCGCAGACCTGCGCGAAGACGCCGCCGCGCTCGATATCCGCGACGAGCACGATCGGGAGTCCGAGCCGCTCGGCGAGGCGCATGTTCGCGATATCGCGCGCGTACAGGTTCACCTCTGCCGCTCCGCCGGCCCCTTCGACCACGATGCAGTCGTGGTCGGCCGCGAGCCGGTCGTACGCTTCGAGCGCGCGCTCGAGGAGCGCGTCGGTCTCGCGGTAGTAGTCGGCGATCGCGACGTCGCGGTACGGCCGGCCCATCAGCACGATCTGCGAGGACCGATCTCCTTTGGGCTTGAGCAGGATCGGGTTCATCTCGGCCCGCGGCTCGACGCGCGCAGCGAAAGCCTGCATGGCCTGGGCGATCCCGATCTCGGCCCCGTCCCGGGTCACGTACGAGTTCAGGCTCATGTTCTGGGACTTGTACGGCGCAACCGAGCACCCGCGATCGGAGAGGAGCCGGCAGACGGCGGCCACGACCGTACTCTTGCCCACGTGCGAGGCGGTGCCGAGGATCATCAGTGACACGAGAGAATACTCCGACGGAGGGCGGCCGGCCGGGAGCGGAGGGCTCCCGCGACGTTATGCCAACAAATATATAAGCAGAACTGGAATTTAGATGTAATGAGTGGAGGGATCTGTTCCACCTGTGGACTGCCGAGTGAGCTGTGCATCTGTGAAGAGGTTGCAAAGGAGCAGCAGAGGATCAACGTCATCGTCAACAGGCGTCGGTACGGCAAGGAGGTCACCGTGATCGAGGGGCTCGATCCGGCGGATATCGACCTCCAGGACCTGACCAAGTACCTCAAGGGACGCCTCGCCTGTGGAGGGACGGTGAAGGGCAGCTCCATCGAGCTCCAGGGCGAGCATCGCGACCGGGTCAAGGAACTCCTGACCAAGAAGGGCTACTCCCTCGACAATATTACCTGAACCGCTGCAGTACCTTTTTTTCCGATCGTGCCGAATCCAAGTACCGAAGGGGTTACCGCACCGTGTCCACGAATGCTGCCGGCGAACCGGACGGCCGTCTGAAGGCGCTCGGCCTCGAACTTGGAGTGCTTCAGCGGGCGCTCCGCGCCAGGGGTGTCCCGGTGATCGTCGTGGTCGAGGGCTGGAACGCCTCGGGGATCTCGGAGGCGATCGCCGCGCTCCTCTACGGACTCGATCCGCGCGGCGTCGATTTCCATGCCTTCGGCCGGCCGGTGGAGGAAGAGCTTGCCCACAGTTTCCTCAGGAGGTTCTGGGTCAGGACGCCGGCGCACGGGCGGATCGCGGTCTTTGCGCGATCGTGGTACTCGCGGGCGATGGCCGAGATGTTAACCGGCATCGACTGGCAGGCACGGCTCGACAGGGCGCTCACCTCCATCACGACCTTCGAGCGACAGCTGACCGACGACGGGACACTCATCCTGAAGTTCTTCCTGCAGATCAGCAAGGAGGAGCAGCGGCGCCGGCTGCTCGCGCGGGAACGCGACCCGCTCACCGCGTGGATGATCACACAGAACGACTGGGATTTCCACCGGCAGTACGACGAGCTGACCCCGGTCATTCAGCGAATACAGGATCGGACGGAAGCGCCCTGCGCTCCCTGGCGCAGGGTCGAGGCGGACGATCCCGGCCCGGCGATCGAGGACGTGCTCTCGACCGTGGTAAAGCGGCTCCGAGCCAGACTCGACGAGCCCGGGATTGCCGAAGGACGTCGCGCGGAGACACTTCCGCCGATCGGCGGCGATTCTCCGCTCGACCGCGCGGATCTTTCGCTCAGCACGAGCAGGCACGAGTACGAGCACGTTGCTCCCGAGTGCCAGACAAAGTTGCGCACCGCTCAGTACTCGCTGTACCGGAGGCGGATTCCGCTCATGATCGTCTACGAGGGGTGGGACGCGGCCGGAAAGGGAGGGTCGATCAAACGGCTGACCCTGCCGATGAACCCGCGCGGCTGCACGGTCGTGCCGATCGGCCGGCCGACGGAGGACGAGCTCGCCCACCACTACCTCTGGAGATTCTACCAGCAATTCCCTCCGGCCGGCGAGATCCGCATCTTCGACCGATCGTGGTACGGACGCGTCCTCGTCGAGCGGGTGGAGGGACTCGCCACGGAGCCGCAGTGGCGGCGGGCGTACAACGAGATCAACGAGATGGAGCGGGCGTATGTCGAGGACGGCGGCGGGCTGGTCAAGTTCTGGCTCGAGATCGACGCCGGAACCCAGCTCCGGAGATTCCGCGAGCGCGAGGAGAACCCCGACAAGCGGTGGAAGATCACCGAGGAGGACTGGCGGAACAGGGAGAAGTGGGAGCAGTACGCGGTAGCCGTGCGAGAGATGATCGCCCGGACGCACACGCCCCAAGCCCCCTGGACCGTGGTAGAGTCCAACGACAAGCTGTTCGCCCGAATCAAGGCGCAGCGGACCGTGATCGAGTACGTGAACGGCCTGATCTAGGGGAGATTCCCCTCGCCGAGGCAGTCGCGCTGCCGGGCCTCGCTCATTCCGATCAGGAGCTCGAAGACCTGCTGCACGGCCGTCGCGTCGACCCCGCGCTCGACCGCACGCTCGAACACGCGATCGAGGACGGCCTGCCGCTGCCCCTCGTCGCGGACGGGCAGGTGCGCAGTGTACTTGTAGTGCGCGATCCGGCCCGCGCAGTCCTGTCGCCGGCCGATCAGGTCGATGATGGCCGCGTCGATCCCCTCGACTTCAACCCGGAGCTCCTCCAGCGTCGCCATACCGGATCAGGATCTGCGGACGGCGGGATAAAGGAGTCGCCCCCGAGCGGTCTCGCCCGGCGCCGTGCGATCGCGGCGGGCCGGGGTATGGACAGCAACGCGATTGCTGTCGGTGCCGGGCCGGATCGCCGAATTCTGTACCGGGGAGGACGATGCGAACGCCGGGATCGGAGCGGCCGGCCGTCGGCAAAACTGGAAATACCCGCGGCCCCGAACTCTATGGGATCGCCCGATGCTCGAACGGATACCCCGCCGCGAACGGATCGACCTCGTCATCGCCTGGCTCGCGATCGCGGTCGCGTTCACGATCGCGAGATTCAACCTGCTGGGCGGGGGAGTCCAGCCGGTCTCCGCACTCCTCGTCTTCCTGATCTCGCTGCTCACGGTCGGTGTCGGGTTCGTCCTCCACGAGCTCGCCCACAAGTTCACGGCCATGCACTTCGGGTACTGGGCCGAATTCCGCAAGGACAACCAGATGCTCCTGATGGCGGTCGTGCTCGCGGCCCTGGCCGGCGTGGTCTTCGCGGCCCCCGGCGCGACCGTGATCTACGGCGACCGGATCGGCCGGCGCGAGAACGGGCTGATCTCGGCGGCCGGCCCGTCGACGAGCCTCGTCCTCTCCCTCGCGTTCCTGGGGATCTATTTCCTCGGTCCCCTCTCGCTGATCGGTGCAATCGGGATCGCGGGGTTCCAGATCAACGCGATGATCGCCGCCTTCAACATGCTCCCGATCTCGGTCCTCGACGGCCGGAAGGTGCTTGCCTGGAACGTCGCGGTCTTCGCGGTCCTGATCGTCGCGGCCTTCGCCCTGACATACGTGGCCCTCGTGCCGGGTGTACTAGGACAACTATCATCTATCCTTTAA
>JADGNL010000119.1 GCA_017883495.1 Methanomicrobiales archaeon
CTGGCACGAACTCCTCCACGGTCTACCGGGAATCGAGTCGAGCGACGCGATGCTCGAGAGCGCCGCTTTCAGCGCTTTCCTTGCCGCAAACTACCCGTCCTTGCACGATGCGTTCGCCCGCGAGCCCGAGCGGTTCAGGCACGACCCGCGACCGCAGTGTCTCTTCTATACCCTGCTCACGAATGCATTCGCGGCGCGCACGGGCCGGCCGCTCCTCCCCCTTCCGCCCGCGCCGGCTCTGGAATAAGGCGCCTCAGCCCGGCCGGAAGAGGCCGGGTGGAACCAGGATCTCGAAGCGAGCGCCCTCGTTCTGCCTGCCGGTCTCGCGGATTGTAAGGCCGGTGATCCCAAGAATCTCGCGCGCCAGGAAGAGACCGTACCCTGAATTCCGGCCGATTGCACGGTCAAAGATCCGCTCCTTCTCATCGTCGGGAATTCCGACGCCGTCGTCCGCACAGACGATCGCGAGCTCTCCTTCCACGAGGGAGCAGGAGAAGCGGATCATCCCGACGGCCCCGCCGTGGCGGGCCGCGTTGTCGATCAGGGCGGAGATGGCCTTCTCGAAGAGGCGATCCGCATAGATCTCGACATCGCAATCGCCCACATCGACGGCAACACTGCCGAGGTCGAGCTCGGCGGTGGCGTGGCCGATCACCGCCCCCACCCGTTGCCACTCGGGCGGCCGAGCACCGATGCTCTGGTAGTCGCGCGTGAACGTGATCTGTCGCCGGATCGTCTCGACGGCCCGCCTGGCCTGATCCAGATTCGCGGCGTCCGAAGGGGGCCCGCCTTGTATCAGCCCAAGCGAGCACGTAAGGATGTTGAGCTGGTTCAGGATGTCGTGGCGCGTAATCCCGTTCAGCAGCAGGAGCTGCCCGTTCGCAGTCCGAAGTGCGTTCGCAGCCCTTCGGCGTTCGGTCACGTCTTCGGCCGTGCCGATGACCAGGCGGGGGCGCCGGTCGGGATCGCGCTTGAAGACGAGCTCACGGCATCGAAGGGTGAGATAGTGGCCGAGTGCGTGCCGGAGACGGACCTCAATCTCACGCACCTCGCCGTCGGAGCTCGCATCGAGGGCATCCCGGTGGCCTTCGAGCAGTGACCGGTCGTCGGGGTGAACGAGCGGGAGTATTTCGGAGCCCTCGCCTGCCCACGACCCTTCGGTCGGATACCCGAGAATGGTCGTGAGATTCGGGTTTGCGTATCGGAGCCGGACCGTCTCCACGGCGTAGACATAGACCAGGTTGGGCGTGGTCTCGAGGATCTGCTGGACCGTGCGCCGGCTCGCGGCCAGTCGCTCCTCAGCGCGCCGGCGCTCATCGACCTCGCGTTCGAGCGCAGCGTTTGCCTCCTCGAGTTCGCGCGTCCGCTCCTGGACGCGGGTTTCGAGCTCCTGCTGGTGACGGCGGTCGCCTGTGACGTCCTCAAGGATCAGCCCGACGCCGCGCGCGCCGGCCTCGAAGACCAAGGGCAGTGCCCGCCCCCGATAGTACCTGGTCATGCCGCCGCGCTCGACCTCGCAGTCGAAGACATGCTCAGCGCCCTCAAGGGTCTGCATGAGCCGACCCGCGTCCGCTCCGGCCAGAAACGGGGCGAGCGGGGACAGGTCGAGCCGGAGACCTTTCACCTCTCCCGATTCAAGGCCGAAGTGATAGAGGAGGGTGTCGTTCGCGTGGAGGACGAAGAGCCCGTCGTCGAGGACGAGGATAAGGTCGGAGGAGAGACTCATCAGATCCGCGAGCGGCAACCGATGAGAGGAATAGAAGACTTTGGCCGGACCGAGCGCGCGCACCTCTGCCTGGCCCGAGACGGCCATCGCGTTGAGGTACTTCGCCGCCGTCGCGCGATTGAGCGTGAGCTTCCGCGAGACCTCCTCGATGGTCAGCCCTTTCGGATTCTCCGCCAGCAATCCCCGGATCCGACCGATCTCGTCCGTGCCCCGCAGTGTCAGCCCTCCGGATCAGATTGCCGTCGCCGATTATTTAGCGTTATTGCCGGCTGCGTTCACTCACCCGATTCAATCATCATAACCCGATAATTTTATAATATGTAACAGCCAACCTGCATGCCATCGGCTTTCCGGCCCCGGCAGTAGAAGTCGGGGGTCCGGGGGCTTACGAGGACGAGACCGATGGAATTGACATTTCAGACAGGCATTCCGGCCGCGCCTGCGGATGATTCCGATTCCGACGCGTCGGAATGCCTCATCGCGCCGACTATCGTCACGGACGGAGCGGGGCGCGCGCTGGTGATGTACCAGCGGCTGATCGAGAGTGGGTTCGACACGGCGCGGGCGCTGAACGGCGCCTGAATCGCAGGCCCGAATACAGGATGGGGCCGCACTGCCGAGGGGTGACGGTGGGCGGCCCCCGTAGCCGGCTCGCACGTCCCCTCACCCCCGGCCGGGTGGCCCCTCCTGCCCGGCCGGGTACACCGCCGGCGGACCCTTTTTCCGAATCGTTGTAAAGAGTCGCAGCCTCCGACCTCCTGGTGGCTGAACCAACTCAGCTTCGCGCGTCGGCTGTACGTATGGCCAGAGAGGACAATGGGAGAGCGGCGCGGGCATGGAACCGGTCGGATTGGAGGTAGGCAGCTGGAAGCCGACCGCGCGCGACAGCCGTAATTGCCCAGCGGGGCGCGCGATAGGCATAGCTCTCAAGAACGAGCACGATCGTGTATCGCCGGGGGTCGACGCCGATCGTGACCGGGGCGCCACCCGGACCGTCGAGCTCGACCGTCGAACTGTAGAAGAGGAGGGTACGGACCTCTTCGGGCGAGAGGAGGAAGGTCACATCCTCCCCCAGAATCTCGAGCCCGCCGTGAGCGGTCCGCATAACGACGAGCGTGTCGTCACGCGGCGCGCCATCCGCCACGGTTGTCCCGACCCCGAACGGGCCGTCGAAGGTCGTCTGCATGGTCATCCTCGGGCAGCCCCCGCAGAGCTGCATAAAAGAGGTCGTCTCGAGCCGTATAAGGCCCATCGGTCGCGGTGTGAAACTGAACGATGCCGCGACAGAGGGGGAAGGCATGCGGTGCAGAGCGTCCTCCCGTCGTTCGAGGACGAACCCTTTCCGAATCTCCCTGGCGGCGAAAGCCACACCTCTGCATCACAAAGAATCGGTCTCATCGCGAGAGTTTCCGGGACATCCCGCAGGGCGGCCAGAACATTTAACCCCTGCGAGCGAACGCCAGTTGCAATACGACGGAGCAGTTATCATGGCATCGACACTGATGGAATACTTCAACCGGGCGCCAAGGATCGGGACGCTCAGCACGGCCGGAGCGGACGGAACGGTCGACGTCGCGGTCTTCGGCTCGCCGCGCATGACCGACGAGAAGACCGTGGTCCTGGGCTCCGGGACGAACCGGACACTCGCGAACCTCCGCGAGAATCCGCATGCGGTCTATATGATCATGGAGCCGGGGACGGGTATCATGGACTGGAAGGGTGTCCGGGTTTATTTGACGCTAAAAAACATCGCGACCGCGGGCTCGGCGTTCGATGAATACCGATCCATGCTGGCCAAGGTCATCGGAGAGGCCGGTGCTGCCATGATTCATGCACTCGTGATCTTCGAGGTCACCGAGGTCAGGCCGATCGTGGACATGGGCCAGGACTGGGAGAAGTCAACCTGATCTTCCTGTGAGGCTCGACATCAGATCCTCCTGAGGCGGCAAGAGATTGACCGTACCGTATCGTGCCGAACGTTGGCTCCGGATACGGCCGATGATACACCACCGTCGCGTGCTGACCGGCTGCCGGTTTCGAGGCTCAATCTCTTTTAAAGAGCCTGTTCCTCGGGAATCCCACCGACCGGGGGAACAGTATTGCGTCCGTCCAGAGCCCGCCGCGATCAGCATACGGAGATTCGGTTACGGAACGTACCGTGACATACCCATCGGATTTTACAATCTATCCATCCGTGGGGGGAAGATGCACCCGGGGGCGAATGGCCGGGAGTGAAGCGCTGTTGAGAGAGGAAAAAGATTATAACGTCACCGCGGATTAGTCCAGACCATGTCGAAAGTACTTCGCGCATCTGCGCTCTCCGCCGTGATCCTCGTAGCGGCATGTGTCATGCTCTCGGGCTGCACCTCGACGCCGGCGACCCCGACATTGAA